>JAKADD010000388.1 GCA_021820825.1 Bacillota bacterium | reverse complement strand
ATAATCGACGGTCGGAAAGATGCGGTCCATCTCCTCGACGGCGCAGAGCCAGGTTTCTTCGATCATTCCGGATGCAAGCATGGTGTGCAGCCGCAAAAACCGATTCACATGCTGCTGTGTTCGTTTAACGGCGTATTCTACGACTGTTTTTGCGTCCATGATAAATGCAAAATCGCTGCTCTGCGCCAGCATCAGCTCACGGGCCGCCTGTTTGAGAGCACGCTCTTCGAGTGGATCTGGCGCCGCATGCCTGTCGGCGAGTTCAGCCATCAACAGTTCGGCGGCGTGGAGAGCCGGATAGATCCAGTCATTGTCATCCTGCAGCCAGACCTCGCCATAGCCGCCCCGGCCCCAGGAGGAAAAGGACAGATCGCACATCTGATAATCGTCGTAAAGTGAAAGATATTCAGGCGGCGTCACAGGCAGAACGGCATCGCCGCCGCTTTGCAACTGGCGAAAAAACTGATCGATCCATACGGGCCCCTCATACCACCAGTGACCAAACAGTTCCGCGTCAAACGTGGCCACCTGCACAGGCCGCCTTCCCATCTGCGGCAACGTTTCGGCGACGGCGCTGCGACAGCGGTTGATAAAGTGGTCGGCGTGCCGCGCCGCCTTCGCACGGGCGGCGGCGAAGCAATAGGGCGCCTTGTCATCCCCGGCGCCGGTGACGCGGTAGTATTTGAACCCTGTATCCACTCGAATGCCCGCGGGATGGATGTAGGGGCGGATGGTCTCAAGATCGAGATCGTGTCCGATATCGCGATAAAACTCCCGGTACTCCGGATCGCCCGGATACCCTTCGGACGCACTCCATACCTGGCGGGAAACGTCCGCGTCCCGCGCAAAAACAGCGACTCCCGCTGGCGTCAAAATGGGCGACCACGCGCCGAATACGGGTTCTGGTTGCGCCGCCTGCACTGCGTGGGTGTCGCTAAAAAAGAAATCGATGCCAAATTCGCGCAGCACATCGTCCACACCGCCCGTAAATCCGCACTCCGGCAACCAGATCCCCTGTGGACGCGACCCGAAATTCGCCTCATGCACAGCGACCGCATTCGCGATTTGCGCCCGCCAGGCGCCTCTGGTCTTTATATACGGCAGGAATGCGTGAGTGGCCGCGCAGGTGAGGACATGCAGGACACCCTGGTCCTGCAGTTCCCGAAATGCTTTGACGATATTGCTGTCATAGTCGAGGTAAAACGCCTTTACGCTCTTCAGAATTCGTTCGTATTCGAGCGCCGTTTCATGAAATTCAGGCCATGCAGCCGTTCTTTCCACTTCCCGCTCCGCCAGTTCCAAAAGCAGGTCAAGATGCCGCAAATACCTGCGTTGCAGCAGACCGTCGGTCAACATCGTTACGAGAGTCGGCGAAAGCGACAGCGTGAGGCGGCATGGAACGCCATCTCGATGCAGCCCTTGCAGCACCTGCAGCAGAGGGATATAGGTTTCGGTGATCACCTCGTATAGCCAGCGCTCTTCGAGAGGATACTCCTCTTCCGGATGACGGATGTAAGGCAGGTGCGCGTGCAACACGAGCGCGATATACCCGTTTGTCATACTCCGGCGCCCCCTCCCGGCGTCCGCACTGTATAGCCGTCAAACTGTTCTGAATACGGAGCGGCGGGATCCTGCCCCAAGACTGTCTGTATTGTGAGAGAATCAGTCATTCGCAACCCGCGCAACCGCAACCCCGCGCGCCGTTCTCCCACCTTTGCGAACAGCGCGCGCGGGCCGCCGCACTGCAGGTCGGGCAAAGGCGGCGTGACAACCAGGTCGGAGCGCAGGATGGTGAATGGTTGGCCGTGGATGGTTCTGGTAGTCAAATCGACAATGTAGACTCCGCCAGGCGGCAGTTCACTCACGTAGGCGCGCGACTGTTGCGGAGCGACCGCCTTTCGAACCAAGGGTGCGCTGTCGGGGAGTGGCTTCCCGCCAACTGCACCGTGCACCGCCAGTTCAAATGGCAGGCTGGTCCAGGACGACTGGAAATGTTCGCAAATCAGTCCTTTGCGGCTATCCGACACCTCCCAATACAGGAAGATCGTCGTGGGGTCCCTGACCAGGGCCGCCAGACGATCCAACTGCCACTCATTTCTCCACGAAGTGTCGTACAGAGATGCGTCAGGCTGTCCACTTCCATGTCGCGCATTTGTTCCAATCGAGTCTCCCGGCCGATCCCCGGACCATTCTCTCATGCGCTGCACCTCCATACGGTCGACTTGGCTTCAGTTCATGTTACTAATATTATATGACGAGTTATATGACGAGTAAATACAAACATAGACTGGGTACAACTACGTCCAGTCTATGCTAATCAAAATGACTGTTCACTATACGATTTTCGCCTCGATCCTGAGTTTATCCGCCACCATCGCGATGAATTCCGAATTCGTAGGCTTTGCCTTGCTCATGCTGACAGTATAGCCAAACACCTGCCCGATCGCTTCGGTGTTGCCGCGGCTCCAGGCCACTTCAATCGCGTGACGGATCGCTCTCTCCACCCGCGAAGGCGTTGTTGAGAAGCGTTCCGCGATTTTGGGGTACAGGACTTTGGTGACAGAACCCAGAATCTCCACATCGTGATAGACCATCACGATCGCTTCCCGCAGATACTGATATCCTTTGATATGGGCAGGAACGCCAATCTCGTGAATGATTGCCGTAATCAGTTGATCGACGGAACGGTTTTTTGTACTGATCGCCACCACTCTGGCTGTTGTAGAAGAATGGGCAAAGCCGGTATGCTGCACTGCAATTGCGCCGCCGCCCGCTCCAATCGCGGCCCTTGCTCTCTCTATGTACATGTCCTGAGACACGACATCGCGAATGCGTTCCACCAGCAGATCCATGTCAAACGGCTTCAGCACATAATACAGTGCGCCAAGATCCAGCGCCCGCTTCGTTACCG
>JAKADD010000387.1 GCA_021820825.1 Bacillota bacterium | reverse complement strand
CGCTACCAAGTTGTTGAAGACGGCATTTCTCCACGCGCGATTCCCGGTCAAAAGGGTGGTCGCTTCATTGCGCTTGGCAATGAACACGATGAATTCGGCAGCGAAATGGAAGACCAGACCATGCGAGTATTGCAAATGGACAAACGCGCGCGTAAACTGGCTTCTTTTCATGAACTGTCCGGGGTTAGCGCAAGCGGACCGGTAGACGCCCAGATCACACTCGTTGGATTCGGATCAACTCGCGGCGTCATTGATGAAGCACGCGCGGAACTTGAGCAGGCGGATCTTCGCGTCGCCCACGTACAGGTGAGCGTTGTCGCCCCTTTTCCCGCCGATCTGATCCAGCCCTATCTGGCAGGCGCAAAAACAGTGCTGGTGGTAGAAGTGAACTCGCGCGGGCAACTGGCTGATCTGCTGCGCCTGCAACTCGGCTACCATGACAAGATTGCATCATGTCTCAAATACGACGGTGATCCGCTGCTGGTCGCCGACATCGTCAAACGGGCGAAAGAGGTGATTTCAGTTGGCAGTATTAGCTGATTTCAAAGGAGAAAAAGCGACATGGTGCCCAGGGTGCGGAGATTTTGGCGTCCTGAACGCGCTGCAGCGCACGGCTGTTGACCTTGGCCTCGATCCTGAAGAAATGGTGGTCGTCTCGGGGATCGGCTGTTCGGGGAAACTATCGGCTTATTTTGGCTCCTATGGATTGCACACCATTCACGGCAGGACACTGCCAAGCGCACAGGGCGTCAAGCTGGCCAACCGGGACCTCACGGTTCTGGCGGCGGGAGGCGACGGCGACGGGTTTGGCATCGGGATGGGGCACTTCATTCACGCCATGCGGCGCAACATCGATATCACGTATCTGGTTATGGACAATCATATTTATGGGTTGACCACCGGACAGACATCACCGACAAGCGACCCTGGTTTTGTGACAAAAACCGCGCCCAAGGGAGCGGTTGAATTTCCCGTTCACCCACTTTCGCTCGCGTTGTCCGCTGGCTGTGGGTTTGTCGCGCAGGGATTTTCCGGCGACATTCCCCAACTCAGCGCGGTGCTGAAACGCGCTATTCAACATAAAGGGTTCTCGTTTGTCAACATCTTCAGTCCCTGCGTGACGTTCAACAAGCAAAACACGTATGAATTCTACAAAACAAACATCGTCAAGGTGGAGGACGACGCCGAGTACGACTCCTCCAGTCTGGCCATGGCTATGGCAAAATTGGAACAGACGCATTCGGTCGTTACGGGCGTCCTGTATGAGCATGATCGACCGACCTACGAGGATTCCGTTCCCAATTTCGCGAAGACAGGTCTGGCTGCCGCGCAGCATGTATTGACGGATTCGGATTACGAACGTTTGCTGACTCAGTTTCAGTAGTGACAGAATTTCCTATTTTTTGGCTGGCCGGACTATGATTCCCGATTGCCGCAGGGTTTCCCGAAGCGAGTCAGTCTCTTCCTTTGTAGCGGGCAGTTCGCCGTAGCGTTCGAGTTCATAGCGGGCGATCAGTTGTTCCGCTGCGGCGCTGCGGCTGGCGGCGTTATCGAATGCGTGCAGTTTTGCGCTGTTTTGAAACGCGGTCAGACATTCGCGCGCCGTATCGCCGCTCTTATAACTGGATGATGTGCCGGACAATCCATAGCGGCGCCAGTCGGCAAACAGCTTTCGTAATGGGGAGGATGGCTCAGCCATCCTCGCTTCAGTATGTTTGATGCGCGTTCGCGTGATCAAGGGAACCTGGATGTCAGACGGTTGCTCTGGCAGACTGTTTTTCAGTCGTCTATACAGAACTACAATGACAGCAGCAACCACCGCAATCAGTCCGATGTCGAGGGTCATGATGAGCCAGTGCGGCACTGTCGCCAGGCGATGCGCTCTGCTTGCTGCGTCATGCAGACGCTGACTGCCTGGGTTCGGCGGCGACGGCCGTTTTTTGCGATTCGTCAGCGTCTGCAAGAAGGCGAACAGTCCCGATAAGAGGATGGTGGCAACAGGGCGGACGATCGCGATCAGGATCTCGGTCAGCCAATTGTGAAGATACACGAGCGTGAACAGGATGGTCGCAAATGTCGCTAACACGCCCGTTGCCACACCCCCGACTGCGGGAACATTCACCAATCCCCGGGATTTGGCGTAGCCGATCTCCTTAAAGCGAAACGCCAGCAACCGCATCCAGGTTGCGATAACAAACCACGCGGATGCCAGCGCAACAATCCGGCCCGCCTCAAGATTAAGCGCCAGTGTAACGGCCATGAGCACGAGATCAATCGTCAGGTATTTGAGCTGCGGTTCGTCATCGATGGCGCGACCTATACTGAACAGTCGACGGGAGGCAAACAGCGACCACCCGCAGGCGCCAAGCAGCAGTGTACCGGCTCCGCCGTGCAGCGCTGACCATAGCAGCAGAGCAAACGTTGCCGCGGCGAGCAGAAAATGCCTGGAGCGGGCTTGGCGCAGTCGCTGGAACAGAACGCTGACAGTCAATCCAGCGACCACCACGGCACCGGCATTGATGTACACAAGAGATGGGTCGCCCAGATGAATCAGCAGTGCAGTGACGCCGCTTGCCACAAGCAGATCTGCAATCTCTGCCGGCCAGTTCAATTCGGATCAGCTCCTTGTAGCGCCGCTGCGTGATAGAGAACGGTCGCGAGTGGCGGCGTCTGCCGCGCGGGTCATGTCGGCGGCGGACGCCGCCGGAACAGATACGACATGCAGGCGGTGGCCCTGTGCCTGCAACTGACGGCAGGCTTGTCTGGAAAGGTCGTCTTCGTAGGCCGTAACGAGTACGATGTCGGATGGTTCTCGTTCATCGCGGGCCGTACTGGCGAGCAATTCTGACAGGGGAGCCAGGCAGTACACAGGCAGTCGCCCGATCCCGTGGCCCAGACTAAGGATGCTGCGC
>JAKADD010000017.1 GCA_021820825.1 Bacillota bacterium | reverse complement strand
TGCACCTGCATACAATCAAATTCCCAATTTCGCGCCCGAGTGCTATCCATACCCGCATGAACGTCAGGGGAAACCAAGTCGGCTGCGATACGCGGTTCCGCCACATGCGTCATGATCTTCTCGAATATCCTTGCCAATCGAGCAATCAAGGAATTTCGCGTTGCATGGCGAAATAGACCCACATGATGCTGCACAGCGCAGTCGTCCGCATCAAAGGAGGGATAGTGGGATGCGTGTGGATATTCAGATCTTGGGCGGCGTCCAACGGGAGGAATGCGTGCGCGCCGCTGTACACCATGCGGGCTTCCGCATTGGAGAATGCGGCGCTTCGCAACAGATAGGGGAAGCGCGGACGCCTGCCGCGGCCACGCGGCGTTCGGATGGCGCAGAACCTGCGGAGGAAAGGCAACTGTTGGTCACAGACGCCACTCCTCCTCCGTGCATCGCGGCGCCAACGATCCATCTTATCCAGACTCCGACAGAGCGAGACAGTACTCTCATGGGGCGCACTCAAGACAGCGACTGCGGTTCGCTTGAAAGTGGAGAACAAGGGGATGCGCGATGGCTGTTCAAGGTGCTGTTTGTTTCACCGGCGGATCTATACGGGAGGTTGATCGACGCCTTCTCTCTGATCGCTTTTGGCATACGAATCGAGCAACGAAAGTCTCTGTTTTACCAGGCGGTAACTCAGTACTCTCATGATGGCATCATCTGTGTGGATCGCGACGGTATCGTGACGGTGTTCAACCCGCGCGCCAGTGAAGTGCTTGGCACTCCGGTTGAACAGGCGCTGGGACGTCCCCTTGTCTCATTCAATCCCACCGCCGGGCTGACTCGCGTGCTGCAGCAACGGGAGATTGAACTAGAGGACGTCATCTCCGTAAATGGACGACGTGTCGCCGCCAATCGCGCGCCGATCACCGTCGATGGCAAAATCGTGGGCGCGATCTCCACCTTCCAGGATGTTACGCAGCTCCAGAAGTATGAGCAGATGGTTCGGCGCAAGCTAAGTTCCAGTGGTTTCGAGGCCAAAATTACATTCAAAGACATCGTCGCGGCGGCGGAGCCCTCGTGTCGAACAAAGGAACTCGCATATCAGTGCGGCAAGGTCGACGCTCCCGTGATTATTTTGGGCGAATCTGGTACCGGGAAGGAGATGTTTGCCCATGGGATGCACAATGTCAGCCTGCGCGTGCGAGGGCCGTTCGTGGCTGTGAACTGCGCGGCGCTTCCAGAAGCGTTGCTTGAGAGTGAATTGTTCGGTTACGATGAAGGCGCGTTCACAGGGGCGAATCGCGGCGGCAAGCAGGGGTTGTTCGAACTGGCTCACGGCGGCACACTGTTTCTGGACGAGATCGGTGAACTTCCGCTGAGTTTTCAGGGACGGTTGCTGCGGGTGTTGCAGCAAAAGGAAGTGTTGCGCGTCGGCGGCAAGGCGATGATTCCAGTCGATGTGCGGGTGATCGCCGCAACGCACAAACCATTGCAGGAGTTGGTTCGTCAGGGCGCCTTCCGGGCGGACCTGTTCTATCGGCTGCATGTCCTCTCCCTGCATGTGTTGCCGTTGCGACAGCGCAGGGAGGATGTGATTCCCTTGGCGCAAATGTTTCTGCGAGAACTGTCGGACAAGTATCACAAGAGCAACATTGTGCTCGGCGACAGGGCATTGAACATGCTTCTGCAGTATGACTGGCCAGGCAATGTGCGGGAGTTGCGCAACGCGATTGAACGAGCCGTGGTGATGGTTCCGGAACATGGGGTCATATCGGATGCGTGGATCTTTGACGTGTGGCAGGAGCCATCGACGCTCGACGCTCAGGAGACTGCAACCCTCATCAGGCCCAAGCCGGCAGACGACGCGGAACTCGCTCGGCTCTACCGGGAAACACAGAGCGTCAGCCGGTGCGCCGCTCGGTTGGGTGTTCATCGGACCACGGTGTGGAGAAGGTTGAAGCGACTGCAGGCGCAAGGATCGCTGCACGATCCGATGCATCCGTGACAAGTGTGCAACATGGTGTTGCGGTATTTGTGTTGCAGATGCAACACTGCCCGCGGAATTTGAATTCGCAGAGACCGATGAACCGCATCGCTGGCGCAATAAAAAATCTGAAATGTTTGGCATATAACTTGCTTCCGGGGTAATCAGAGGAGTGAGCGCAGCGTGAACGTCTATCGGATCGCCGTTATACCAGGAGATGGGATTGGACCAGAGGTGATCAAGGAAGGAATCCGTGCGCTCGAGACGATCGCCTCGCTGGACGGCGGGTTTGTGTTCGAGTTCCAGGAGTTCGCATGGGGGTGTTCGGAGTATTTGCGCACGGGTCGCATGATGCCGGAAGACGGGCTCGTGCAATTGCTTGCCTTCGACGCGATCTACTTCGGCGCGGTCGGAGACAAGTCTGTGCCCGATCATGTGTCGGTATGGGAATTGATCCTGCCGATCCGCCGTCAGTTTCAACAGTACATCAATCTCCGGCCTGCGCGCAAATTGCCCGGAGTGTCTGGACCGCTGCTCCGGCAGGATGGCATTGACTTCGTGGTTGTCCGGGAAAACACGGAAGGGGAATACGCCAACATTGGGGGCGGCATGCATGAAGCAACCGCCGCTGAACTCGTCGTGCAGACCAGCGTCTTCACGAAATGGGGAATCGAGCGCGCCGGCCGGTACGCGTTTGAATTGGCGCGGATGCGCAGTGGACGGTTGGCTGTCGCGACGAAGTCGAACGCCATGAATTATTCTATGCCGTTTTGGAATAAAGTGATTCGCGTGCTCGCAGCGGAGTATCCTGACGTCCAGGTCGAGTTTGCGCATGTGGATGCGATGGCCGCATATTTCGTCCTGCGTCCGCACACGTTCGATGTGGTGCTGGCTTCAAACCTGTTTGGGGACATCCTGACTGATCTCGGCGCGGCGGTCGTCGGTGGACTGGGATTGGCGCCGTCGGCGAACATCAATCCGTCGCGGGAGTTTCCCTCGATGTTTGAGCCGGTGCACGGCTCCGCGCCGGACATTGCGGGACTGGGGATTGCCAATCCGATCGCCGCGATCTGGACTGGCGTCATGATGCTTGATTTTCTTGGCGAAACAGATGCTGCGTTCCGTTTGATGCAGGCAATTGAACAGGTGTTGCAGGCAGGGAACGCGCTCACTCCGGATCTGGGAGGAACAGCGTCTTGCACGGAACTGGCTGACTCCGTGATCCGTGCGCTGGGCGCAGTGGAAGCATATTCAGCGGAAGAACATTAAATAAACCTGGCGGTCAAGACCGGGTTTGTTCGTGAGGTGACATGATGACACACATCCAGTGGCGGGATCCCTGTACGTTTATCGCCGGTCAGTGGCTCTACGGCAATCAGATTACAGTCTTCGACAAGTTTTCCGGAACGGAGATTGGATCGTTGCGCGAAGCGGACGCGAGCGATGTGGACCGGGCGGTGCAGGCTGCACAGGAGTCATTTCGCCGTTTCCCGCTGACCCCCGATCAGAGATATCAACTGCTGCACGCGATGTACGACTGGATCATGGCGCACAGAGAAGAGATTATCGATCTGCTTGTGGCAGAGGTTGGAAAGACGTATCAGGACACGAGCATCGAAGTTGATCGCACCTGTCACACGTACCTTCTGTCAGCGGAAGAGGCAAAGCGGATGGGCGGCGAGGTGCTGCCGGTCTCTTCGATCCCTGGCGCCGAATCGAAGTTGGGTTTCTCGATGCGTGTGCCAAAAGGCGTCATTGGGGCCATCACACCGTTTAACTATCCCTTCCTGTTGGCGGCGCACAAGCTGGCTCCGGCGCTTGCCGCCGGCAATGCAGTCGTAATCAAACCGGCGCCGAACACGCCGTTCAGTACAGCCAGGATGCTGCAAGGGTTGCAGGCGTGCGGTCTGCCGCCGAACCATGTGCAACTGGTGCAGGGAGGGGAGGTCACCGGCGCGGCGCTGCTGCATCATCCGGGCATTCAAATGTATACGTTTACGGGCAGCGCCGCGATCGGTGAAAAGGTAAAGACAGAGACAGGGTTGCGTCCCGTTCTCCTGGAACTCGGCAACAGTTCTCCCAATATCGTCTGCGCTGACGCGAATCTCGACCGGGCTGCCCTGCTCTGTGGCAAACGGGCCTTCACGGCCGCTGGTCAAGCCTGCATCTCGGTACAGCGTATTCTCGTGGACGAAACCTGCTGGGATTCGTTTGTACCAAGATTGGTTGGCGTGGTGCAGGGGTTGAAAGTTGGCGACCCGCGTCTGCCAGACACGGATGTCGGTCCGATGATCAGCGAGCGGGAAGCCGTGCGCGCCGAACAGTGGGTCGCTGAGGCCGTGCAGTCCGGAGGGCGGGTGTTGATTGGCAATCGGCGGGAGAAGTCGTTTTTCTACCCGACGCTTTTGACCGACATTGCACCGGAACATCGCGTGTGTCGAGAAGAGGTGTTCGCGCCGATGGCGGTGGTCATGCCGTTTCAGACGCTGGACGAGGCGTTTGCCATCGCCAACAGTACGCCGTATGGATTGCACGCGGCCGTGTTCACACGTTCGCTGGAGACGGCGATGCGGGCCTGGCGAAGCCTTGAGTACGGAGGCGTGATCATCAACGACACGTCCACCTTTCGCTCGGATCTCGCTCCATACGGCGGTGTAAAGCGCAGTGGACTCGGCAAGGAAGGGCCAAAATACGCGATGGAAGCCATGACAGATGTACGCGTCTTGATCATAGATCTGGAAGCAGGAGGTGGCGTCAGATGAGGTTCGAACAGAGAGTGGTTATCGTTACCGGAGCTGCATCGGGGATCGGCTGGGCTGCGGCTGAAGCCTTCAGTCGCGAGGGTGCGACCGTCGTGATTGCCGATTTGCCGACTTCCAGGGGGCAGGAACTGGCGCAGGAACTGACGGCGCAGACGAGACGCCCGACCCAGTTCGTGGCGGTTGACGTAAGAGATCCTGTTCAGGTCAGTCGGATGGTCGCGTTGACGTACGAGGCATTCGGCCGCATCGATATCCTGTACAGCAACGCCGGGGTGCCGATGGCTTTTACGCCAATCGAACAGGTGACTGACGACTACTATGATCTGGTGATGGCAGTCAATCTGAAGGGCGTCTTCCTTGGCGCCCGTGCAGTCGTACCATATATGAAGCGGGCCGGTCGCGGCGTGATCCTTGCGACGGCGTCGACGGCCGGCGTGAGACCGCGACCGGGACTTTGCGCCTACGCGGCTTCCAAGGGCGCCGTGATCGCATTAACCAAGTCGCTGGCGCTGGAATTGGCCGAGTTCGGTATACGCGTGAACTGTGTCAATCCGGTGGCGACCGACACGCCGATGTTGGAGCAGTTCATCGGCGACATGGATAAGGCGGAGGGCCGCCAGATCTTCCTTCGTTCGATTCCACTCGGGCGAATGGCGCAACCGACCGACATCGCGGCCGCAGTTCTCTTCCTGGCGTCCGACGATGCGTCGATGGTCACCGGCGTGGCGTTCGACGTGGACGGCGGACGGTGCGTATGAGTGACTTCCGGGAGCCGCTGATCGTCGTGCAGGATATCTCTTTTGCCTATAAACTCAATGAACAGCAGGAACTGCCAGTGTTTCAGGGAATTTCCCTGACCGTCGAGAGCGGCGAGTATGTGGCAGTCATTGGACACAACGGATGTGGAAAATCGACGCTCGCCAAACATCTGGATGGAATTCTGCTGCCAAGCTCGGGAGATGTCTGGGTCGCTGGCATGAACACCAAAAATAAGGAGTTGCGCACCGAGATTCGCAAGCGGGTGGGAATTGTGTTTCAGTCGCCTGACAATCAGATTGTGGCGACGATGGTCGAGGATGATGTAGCTTTCGGACTGGAAAATATCGGGGTGCAGGAGGCGGAGATGGCGGAGCGGGTGGATGAGGCGCTCGCCATGGTGGGGATGACCGAGTTTCGCCTGCGGCCGCCGCACTTCCTCTCGGGTGGGCAGAAGCAGCGCGTGGCGATCGCGGGAATTCTCGCGATGCGTCCGCAGTGCGTCGTGCTCGATGAGGCCACAAGCATGCTGGACAACATCGGCCGCAGAGAGGTTTTGGGCGTGATTGACCGGTTGCATCGACAAGGGATGGCGATCGTAGCCATCACCCATCACATGTCGGAGGTTGCGAGAGCGGATCGGGTGCTTGTCATGGAAGCGGGCCGCGTGGTGATGGAAGGTACGCCGCGGGATATTTTCATGAACCATGAGCAACTGCGCGCACTGCAGTTGGATGCGCCGGAGGTGAGCCAACTGGCCCGATTGATTCACGATGAGCGGCCCTATTTTTCCGCCAACTTGATTCGCGCGGAGGAGATTGTCACCGAGGTGGAACGCGTCAACGCCGAGGACGGGAATGGGAGAGAAACGTCATGAACGAGCCGATTCTGCGTGTTCGCGACCTGAAGCACACGTATATGCTTGGAACGCCGCTCCAGCACGCGGCGCTGCGCGGAATCGACATGACCGTAGCCGCGGGGGGCTGCACGGCGATCATTGGACATACCGGATGCGGCAAATCGACCCTGATCCAACATTTCAACGCGTTGCTGCGTCCGCAGTCAGGCATCGTTGTCGTCGACGGTCAGGATCTATCGCAACCAAGACTCGATGTGCGATCGGTGCGGAGAAAGGTCGGTTTGTTGTTTCAGAATCCGGAAGATCAGATCTTCGAAAAACTGGTTGGCGATGACGTCGCTTTTGGGCCATATAAACTTGGACTGTCCATGCGCGAGGTTAAGGATCGCGTCAAATGGGCCATGGAGATGGTCGGGCTGCCATTTGCGGAGATGAAAGACCGCCAAACGTTCGCGCTAAGCGGCGGCCAGAAACGCAAGGTGGCGCTGGCGGGCGTGCTCGCTTTGCGGCCGCAACTGCTCGTGCTCGATGAACCAACTGCAGGACTTGATCCGAGATCGCGCACGGATCTGCTGGACCGTATCCGTCATCTCCATCAGGCGCAAGGACTGACGGTGATCTTCGTGTCTCACAACATGGAGGAAGTCGCCTATTTGGCCGATCAGGTGTGCGTGCTTGCGAACGGAACGGTCGTGTGCGAAGGCACGCCGCGTGAGGTGTTCAGTCAACCGGATCTGCTCGCAACCTATCATATCGGCACGCCGGACACGGTTGCGATCTTGCACGAACTGCGAGAGCGGGGCTATGCGGTGGATCCTGGCGTCTATGAGGTCGCGGGCGCCGCGCGCGAGATCGTCCGGATTCTACGGAACGAAGCATAGCCTACGAGGAGGAATGGTGATGGCTGCCGAATTCGAACTCACGCGCAATATCACAATCGGTCAATACGTGTCCACAAATTCTCTGATCCATCGGTTCGATCCGCGGTTTAAGCTGGCCGCGTTCGCGCTCTTGATTCTTGCGATCTCGTTCTGCGGATCCTATCTGGCGAACGTCTGTGCCATGGCGCTCAGCCTGCTCGTGTTTCGCATTTCAAGAATTCCGCTGTCTTATGGCGCCTCTGGCATCAAGCCGGCACTGCCGTTCATGCTGGCGCTGGCGCTTCTGCAGTTGCTGTTTTACGGCGGCGTCGCAAATTCCGGAACCGTCTTCGTTCATTTTGGAATCATTGAGATCACGAGCGCCAGTGTCAAACTTGTCATTGTATCGGCCATGCGATTTATTGAAATCATTTTTCTCACCAGCGTTCTGACACTGAGCACCACGATCACAGAACTTGCGCATGGGTTGGAGCAACTGCTCAGTCCATTGAAAGCGTTGAAAGTGCCGGTGCACGCATTTGCCCTGATCATGACCATTGCGGTCCGCTTTGTTCCGACATTTGCCATTGAAATGGAAAAGATGATGAAGGCGCAAGCGTCGCGGGGTGCGGAGTTTGGCACTGGCGAATGGTGGCGGATCGTTCGCCGTACACGCGACATGTTTCCCATCATTGTGCCGCTGTTCACCGTCGCGCTCACGCGAGCGGAAGATTTGGTGCTGGCCATGGAGGCTCGCTGCTATGTGCCGACAGACGCGCGCACCAGTTACAAACGCTACCGCGCACGAGCTGGCGACTATGTCCTGTTGGCAATTGGTATCCTGTTGTCCTTCCTGTTATTGGCGGTTCCCTTTCCGTACTGACGAGTTCACCCTGATGGGAGGCGATGACTGCAGACCACTCTACTGAAAAGAAGCGCTCGCGTTGTCCAGGAGGTTAATTGGCAAACTATCAACTGAGGAGGACATCCAAATGGAGAAAGGGTTGACCGTACGAAAGGTAGTCATCTCCGGCGTGCTCGGCGCTATCTCGATCTTGCTTGGAATGACGCGGCTGGGCTACATTCCGGTGCCGACTGCGGCTGGCAATGCGACGATCATGCAGATTCCCGCCATCATCGGCGCGATTGTGGCGGGCTGGCCAGTCGGCGTCGTGATCGGTTTCATTTTCGGAATGTCGTCGTTTCTG
This sequence comes from Bacillota bacterium, assembly GCA_021820825.1. Next base: position 6,360 of record JAKADD010000017.1, on the reverse strand, counting down.
ACAGCCTCGATCCCACTGTTCAAAGATCCGTTGGTCGCCGTGCTGCCCCGTCTGTTCATTGGTCTGACGGCGTATCTGACCTACGTTGGACTGAAGCGTGTGAATCAGTACTTCGCGATCGGCGCCGCGGGTTTTGTCGGGTCCGCGACGAACACCGTGCTGGTGCTCTTCATGGCAGTTGTGAGGGGCTACATGTCGGTTGGCGTCGCTACCACGGTCGCATTCGTCAATGGAACACCCGAAGCGATCGTCTCGATCATCATCACGCTGGCGGTCACCACAGCCTGGTTGAAGATCGGGTCGTCGCGCAAGAAATCGAAACTGCTGGATGACAACGCAGAGTTGCCGAAATGAGCGTTGCGATCAATGTTGATACGCTCACCGATGTGCCCGGACTCACTGTGGGTCAGGCAGAAGACTCGGCGGCGTTGACCGGTTGCACGGTGATTGTCTGCGAACAGGGCGCCGCCTGCGGCGTGGATGTGCGGGGCGCTGCGCCGGGAACGCGCGAGACGGATCTGCTGCACCCCATCAACAGCGTGACGCAGGTGCATGCTGTCTGTCTGTGCGGGGGCAGCGCCTTCGGGCTGGACGCGGCTGGCGGAGTGATGCGCTTTCTGGAGGAGCGGGGCGTCGGCTTGTCGGTCGGGGTGGGCGTTGTTCCGATCGTTCCAGCAGCCGTACTGTTTGATCTTGCCATCGGCAATCCCCATGTCCGTCCTGACGCGGACATGGGGTATCAGGCAGCGGCGTCGGCGACGCGCGATCCCGTACGGCAGGGCAATGTCGGCGCCGGCTGCGGAGCGACAGTGGGTAAGCTGGCGGGTTTTGCGCGGGCGATGAAAAGCGGGCTTGGATCGGCGTCGCACAGGTTGGCAGACGGACTGGTGATCGGCGCTCTCGTGGCCCTGAACGCCGTCGGGGAAGTGCGCGATCCCGCCACCGGCCGCGTTCTTGCCGGCGCCCGTGGGGAAGACGGGCGGTTGCTTGACAGTCTCAGTCTGCTCGCGGATCGGCGGCAGGCCTGGATCCCGCCGGGAGCCAACACAACGCTCGCGGTCGTGGCGACGAACGCGAGCCTGACGAAGACGCAGTTGAGCAAGGTGGCCCAGATGGCGCACGACGGTCTGGCGCGGACGATCTATCCCGTGCACACTATGCGCGACGGCGACACCGTGTTTGCGCTCTCCACCGGCGCCGCCGCAGCAGTCGAAACCGACATCGTCGGGGTGTGGGCGGCGGAGGTGTTGGCGACGGCCGTCCTTCGCGCAGTCCGCGCAGCGCACGGTGTCGGCGGGTTGCCCGCATACTGCGATTTGTTCGGATGAGGTTTCAGAACCGAGGTGTCCGGGAGGAATAGCTATGTCTACAGAGAACGTGGCAAACTTTGTCGATGAGCGGGCGGTTGTTGAACTGGCGCAGAGTCTGGTGCGCATCCCGAGCGTGTTCAATCCCGACGTGCCAGGAGCAAATGAGGAACGGGTGGCGCGCTTTTTGGAGAACTATCTGCGGAACCTGGGTCTGGTGGTGGCTTACGAGGAGGTCGTGCCGGGCCGACCGAATGTGATCGCCAGTTACGACACCGGTCGGCCTGGCAAGACCCTGCTCTTTGAGGGACACACGGATGTGGTGACGGCGGGCGATCCCGCGAACTGGTCGCACGATCCGTTCGGCGGGATTATCGAGTCCGGACGTCTCTACGGACGGGGCGCCTGCGACACCAAGGGCAACCTTGCCGCAGCTGTGATTGCCGTGCACGCGGTTTCGCGCAGTGGGTTAAAAATCGGCGGCAAGATCCTGCTGTGCATCCCGTGCGATGAAGAAGGCATGATGATCGGCATCAAAGACTTCGTCAGGCGTGGCTGGGCCAGCGGCGTCGACGGCGCGGTGATCTGCGAACCCGAGGACAATCAGGTCTGCGTGTCGCAAAAGGGCGCCATGCGCGCCATCATCCGCGTGTACGGTCGAATGGCGCACGGCGCCATGCCGCTCACCGGGATCAACCCCAATACGCGCATGGCGCGCATCATCGTGGCGCTGGATGAGTTGGAGGCGTACGAAAAGGCCCGTCTCGGCAAACATCCAGAACTCGGCTGGCCCAGTATTACGCCGACGATACTGCGCGCTCCCGTGAAGGGAGAGGCGCAGATCAACGTCGTGCCCGACCAGTGCATGACAGCCCTCGATATCCGCACCGTTCCGGGGCAGGATCATGCAGCGCTCCGCCGTCAGATGGAAGACATACTGACGCGTCTGGCGTCTGGCGACAGGGATTTTCGGGCCGAATTGGAGGTCATTGAGGAACGACCGTGGACCGCGACCGCTCGGGAGGATCCGGTGGTGCGGGCAGTCGCGGATTCGTATCGACGGGTCACTGGCAAAGAGCCCGTGTACAACGGCGTGCCGGGCGCCACTGACGGCACATTCTTGCATACCTTTGGCATTCCCATTGTAACCACCGGCGCGGGCGATCGACAGATTCCTCACCACGCCGACGAATACGTGGATCTGCGCCAACTTGTCGAGACCACGCATCTGTATGCCGAGACGGCGGTGAGATTTTTGCGCGGAGACGAGGCGGACTAGCTGTTTCGTGCTTGTGTACCATCTGCCGGCTTGTATTATGCGCACCCTTCGTGAACAAGAATAACAAACCGCAATCAGCCCCAGAAAGGCTTATGGCATGACGGCCTGCTCTATGCTCTGCGCCAAACGCTCGCGGTGCGGATAGTCGAGTCGTTCGAGAGCTTCGCACGCCAGCCGCAAATCGTACGTCACCCTGTGGATGCTTGCGTTCAGGGTATTCGTCGATGTTTCAATGACAGCATAGGAAGCCTTCGGAGTGCCGTCAAACGGCAGTCCCACACTGCCTGGATTCAGAATGGCCGCTCCTTTAAGGCTGCGAATATAGGGGATGTGAATGTGTCCATACGTTGCCATGCTGGGCATGGTCGACTGTTCGCGAAGGTAGAGCGCGGCAAGTTCTTCGTCTGAGCTGTCCGGCAAAATAACCTGAAACCGATCGGACGGCGTAGCATGGCAGGCGAACAGCGTCTGGCCGTGTCCCAAATCGCAGTTGGCGCTCATGGGCAGGGATGCCAGATAGGCGAGGTCTTCTTCGTCGACATGACTGACCGTGAAGGAGCGTTCCTCATTCATTCGCAATAGGACATGATCGGGCACTTCACCCGCCCGAACGCCGCGCACAGCCCATTCATCGGCATTGCCGCCGATCACCGTGTGCGCAGAAAGGCGCGTCAACTCAATGCAGCGCTTCGGTTCCGGCCCGCGGTAAGCGAGATCGCCCAATACGATCAGCTGGTCGATGTCTTGCCCGTCCAGTTCACGAAGCACCGTTTCAAGCGCCACTGCATGACCGTGAATGTCTGACAAGATCGCTGTTTTCAAAATGCTTCACCTCACACGTGGTTTTTCTCTAAACGGTTCATTGACACTCTCAACAGTATAGCAAAAATATAGCAACCCAGAAGGCCTCCGTTTTGCGCGAAACTGGCGGCGGAAGCCTGCAAGTGGTAGAGTGAAGTGCATGGAGTCATGGAACCGAAAAACATAATTACCGACACGCTGGGAAACTCACAGCCCCATAAATTAACAAGCTCACAAGCTCATGCATAGCCGCTCCCGACCAGACGGCCATGTTGTGTTGCACAGAGCATCAGCGCAGCACAGAGGGAGCAGCATCACAGTAGAGGGAAAAAACTCGCTCTGCAAGGATCGTTGCAGGGATCATCGTTTCCGGGATCGTTGCAAGGGGTTGCAAGGGATCGTTGCCGGGATCGTATGCTGTGCCGAGGCGAGTTCGGCGCAGCCGTGTCTGAGCAGCGGCACAGCATACGATCCCGGCGGAGCAGGTCAGGCGGGCAGAGCAGGCGGGCGCTGTCAGCCAGTAGGGCAAGCATTTTCACGATAGGGGGCACGATCGGCATGAACGCATTTACCTTCTGGAATCCAACAATGCTGTACTACGGCAAAGGACAGGTGGAGGAATATCTGGCGGAGGAAGTCAAACGATACGGCACAAAGGTGCTGCTCGTTTACGGCGGCGGCAGCATCAAAAAATTTGGACTCTACGACACGGTTGTCAAGCTGCTCAAAGAGGCGGGCGTCACAGTGCTGGAATTGTCCGGAGTGGAGCCAAATCCACGTCTGAGCACTGTACATAAAGGGATCGACATCTGCAAGACACAGGGCGTGGACCTGCTTCTCGCCGTGGGTGGAGGATCGGTGCTTGACGCGACGAAGGCGATCGCAGGGGGCGCAAAATACGACGGCGATGTATGGGATTTCTACGTCACAGACAAAAAGCCCAAGGATGCGCTTCCATTTGGCACGATTCTGACGCTGTCGGCAACAGGTTCCGAAATGAACCCAGGCGGCGTCATCACCAACTGGGAAACGAAACAGAAGATGGGTTCCGGTTCTCGGCATACGTTTCCGAAATTCTCATTCTGTGACGCGGAAAACACGTTTACCGTTTCGCCTGAACAGACTGTGTACGGGATTGTGGATATGTTCAGTCACTGCCTGGAGCAGTATTTTTCACACACGCCGAACACCGCTCTGCAGGAACGTCTGTGCGAGTCCGTGATGGAGACGATCATCGAAACCGCGCCCCAGGTGTTGGCTCATCCGCATGACTTCGCTGCGCGGGAGACCATCATGTATTGCGGCACGATGGCGTTGAATGGGATGATTTCCATGGGAATGACGGGCGACTGGGCAACGCACGGAATCGAACATGAAGTCAGCGCGATCTATGATATTCCGCATGGCGGCGGACTGGCGATTATTTTCCCAAACTGGATGACACATGCGCTTGATGCGGGAACGGAGCGTTTCGGTCAACTCGCGACGCGAGTCTTTCACATTGATCCCACTGGCAAGGACGATCGCGCGCTCGCAGAGGAAGGCATTCGCGCGGTGCGGCAATTCTTCGATTCGATCGGCGCGCCGAGCAGGCTTGCGCATTATGGCATTGACGACCGCGAGATCGAGCATATGGCGGAACAGGCGACGCGGAAGGGTTCGACAGGTCAATACAAGAAACTGGACCAGAGTGACGTGGCGGCTATTTTGCGTGCGTCGCTCTGACAATTTGCTTCGTCAGCCGCTGCGCAGTCGCAGCTGTCTGACTGCCCTGCGCCGTTCCTGTGCGGTTTTGGTAATCAGGCGATAGGCGCTCTGGTCTCGCAGATGATGGAACAGCATGTGACTGGGTCCGCTGTTTTCTTCGAGCAGCCAAATACGGCCTGCATGATCGACGCCAACGTCGAGTCCTATTTCGGAATAGGGCTGGTATTGTTCGAAGCGGCGGCAGACAGCGAATCCCAGTTTCTCAAGCTGTTGCTGCAGCGCATGAATTCGCGTCGCTGACCATCCCAGTGATTCATGCAGAGCGTCAAACAGGGATACGACGGAACCGTGGCTGCGCGCCACATTTGTTATGGCCGAATGAGGTCCGGCCACTTTGACGCAGATCCCTGTACACGTCCAGCGAAATTTACTGTCTTTCTGCATCATGACGCGGATGTCGAATGGTCTGCCACGCAGACGGGCCAGTCTGACATCCTGCTGCACGATCAGTGTGCGGTGTTCCGCCAACCTGTGAATTTCCCTGAGCAGAGACGGTAGACTGTAAGCGTACAGTGGATTTCTGGTTTCAAAGTGCAGACCGTATCCCTCGCGGCGGCGGTACGCCCGCATGACGCTTTTGCCGCGCGCTCCCGCAATGGGCTTGATGTAGACCGACCCATATTTGTTTATCATCGTTTGCATGGCGTGTTCTGAAAACGGTCTGGTCGCGGGTAGGTATGGCCGAATGGCAGAATCACGCCAAAACAGCTTCCACAATAACCATTTCCCCAATTCCGGTCGGCGGGTGGCCATGCCGTTCCTCCTGTCACACACTTTGCGTCTTGTGCACATGCGTCAAGGGGTCAGGTCCAAAACCCCGCCGCAAGCCACTGTCTCTAGGGGAACTGTGATAAAGTCCGCGCTGCAGGCGCAGTGATTCCAGATAGAGCGTCTGAGGCCTTATTCAGACGCTCTATGTACCGTTATGCGCCTGCCCTGATTTGGATTATCACAGTTCCCCTAGCCATAGGGAGCAGGTTCAGTGTGTGATATTGTATGAAGACACTTTCGGACAATGAACGGCGGCAGCGGAGTCTTGCGACTTTGTGCGAAAATGCATGACTACGATTGTTGATGAGAGAACAAATTTATGAGAAGTACTGGACAGATGGCAAAAGATGTGGCATAATGACTTGGTCGAACACAGTATGTCGAACGCGTTGAACCCGCTGTACTTGGGAATGCACGTTTTGCTAAGTGCCTTTC
>JAKADD010000386.1 GCA_021820825.1 Bacillota bacterium | reverse complement strand
TGTAAACGTGCTGTCCACAATCACCTGGCAAGAAAAATCGTGCGCCATCTTGACGAGAACGGGCGCGTCGACGACTTTGAGCAACGGATTGGACACCGTCTCAAACAGCAGCGCTTTGGGCCGATGCCGCTTAAACGCAGCCGCAACCGCCTGCAGATCCGTGAGATCGACAACCACGGACAATACGCCATACTGCGCCCATACCTTGCCGACCAGATTGAGAGACGCCCCATAAAGATCCCGGCTAAGCAGCACTGTGTCGCCCGCGTGAAGCCCTGTCGCGAACAGCGCCGCATCGATGGCCGCCATTCCCGATCCTGTGGCAATCACGGCAGCGGCATGTTCCAGCCGCTTTATAGCGTCTGTCAACCCCTCCACAGTTGGATTTCCGTGCCTGGCATAGGAGAATCCTGGAACGCGTTCGGCCATGATGTCATCCAACTGTTCAGGGGAATCGGCTACGAAACTGGTGCTGGGATATATGCTGAGCGCGGTGGGCTGCAGATTCCTGCGCGGATTCCCCCCATGCACCAACAGCGTCTGAATGTCAAGTTCACTGTCAAATGGTTCTTCGTTCAAGCGCGGATTCCCCCTCCTTGGCGTATACAAATAAACCTCCGTCAGGATGTGGCTGGCAGCCACATCCACCGATCATGCCAGTCTCGTTCTGGGAGACAGGCAGCTTGCTTTAAGTTACGGATGACTTTAGCATATTCGATTATCTGCCGCAAGAAACTGCGATGATCAGAGGGCCGTGTTTTTTCCTTGCAAGCTGGAACGCCAGTGTAACCTGGAACGCCAGCATGGCTGCTGTAAACCGCCGGATAAACGCCTGTACATCGCATGTGACAAGCGTCCGGGCGGACCTCGTGCACCGCGCGTGCGTCGGCGTGGCGCAGTCGATTCAAAAATACCTGCACATTTAGTAGTGACTCAAATTGCCGCGGCGGCGCGCCTTCTTTTGCGCCCAGCCAAACACGAGCAGACCGACCAGCAGCCACAGGACCGCGTTTACGACACTCCAGAGCAGCCAGTTTCCTGTTCCAATGAGCGCGGCGCCCTGCATCATCATGGAGCGCAGCAGTGCAACGACGGGTGAAAATGGCGCCACGATCGCCAGCCATCGCCACGGACCGTTAAGGGTAGCCGTCGGCGACATGATCAGAAACAGCAGGATGAATTGCAGCAGGTTCAGGAGTTGTTGCGAACGCTTCATCAGAATGGTCACACTGGCCACCAGATAGCCGAGCCCGGTGGCGCTTGCAATCATCAGGAGTCCGGGAATGATGTCCCACGGTGAGACGAAGAGATAATGGCCCGTGATCGCCATGACCGAAAACAGCGTCAGGACCGTGAACAGCAGACTGATGACGACGCTGGCCATATTGCGCAGCAGCAAAATGATCGCCGCCCCGTACGGACTCAGAAAGACCTGTTCCAGCGTTCCATTTTGCGCCTCATTGGAAATCGTCCACCCCATCGTGCCAACCGACATCAGCGACAGCGTCCATAGCGCATAGCCGACGATGATGTCGCTGAGACGTCCGCCAAGGATGGCCCTGCCCGCCATGAAGGAGGCGCCCAGAAACAATCCGTAAAATACGAGCACAATCACGACGAGTTCACTCAACATTTCGGTTGGATAGCGGCGCAGTTGCACCCACTCCCGCCGCCACTCCGCGCGCAACGCATGCAGCATTAGGCCATCGCCTCCAGTCCGCCCTGCACAGGAACCGACTGTCTCGTGTGCGCGCGAAAAACCGTGGCGAGATCAGCCGTTTCCCTCATGACGCGCACGACGGGGCACGGTTCTAAAGCGCGCATGATGGCGTACACAGCGGTCGGTTGGTCCAGCACGGCGCGAAACTCCCGCTCGCTCGTCCACTCTGCGCCCAGCTCGTCCGCCCGTAGGCGCGCCTCAGCAGAAGGCGCTTCAGCAAGCTCAAATATATAACTGCTGCCCGTGAAACGGGCGAGCACATCCTCTTTGAGCCCCTCCAGCGTCAGCGCGCCGTTTTGAATGATCGAGATGCGATCGGCAAGCGTTTGCGCCACTTCCATCTGATGGGTGGTGAGCAAAATGCCCACACCCCGTTCATGCGCAAGCCTGAGCACGTAATCCTGGATGCGGTCAGAAGCGTCGAGATCAAGTCCCAGGGTCGGCTCATCCAGCAACAGGAGCGACGGTGAGTGGATGAGCGCGGCGCAGATGGCCACCTGCTGCTGCATGCCTCGGCTGAGTTGCTGAACCGTGCTGCCGATCTTGTCTTCCAGTCCGAATTCACACATCAATTCGCGGCCATATTTGCGCGCCGCATTGCGGGATAAACCGCGAATGCCCCCCCAATACTCAAAGTTCTCAAGCGGCGTCAGACGCCAGTAGAGGTTACGGCTTCCTTCCAGCACGGCGCCGATATGACGCAACGCACGGCCTGATCTGGTGGACATACTGTGCCCCTCGACGGTAACATCGCCGTCGTCCGGCCTGACCAATCCCGCAATCATCTTGATCGTGGTCGTTTTTCCCGCGCCGTTTGGCCCCAGAAACGCCAGAATCGTACCCGCCGAAAGCGTAAACCGAATCCCCTTGACCGCCTCGACGATCTGCCGGTCCTTTGTTTTATAACGTTTTACCAATCCGCCTACTTCCAGCAACATCCTCCGCACCTCCGCATCGCGTGTGTACCGTATTGGGCGAGTACCATCTATTTGTCATATTGCCAATAATAGCGATGGCGGAATAAATGCGCATCGGTCTTCAGACGGACATTTCAGTCACTCGCATCCACAGCGCCCCCTCTCAGCGCCCCCTCTCATCAACAAAAAAAGAGGTGGGAATGAACTCCCCACCCGCTGAACAGTACGGCTCTGTCAGTACGCTCCGCCTGCGCCTGTTCCGGCGCCGTATCCGCCATACCCTGGCACCAGCAGGAAAAACAGAACAAAAA
>JAKADD010000385.1 GCA_021820825.1 Bacillota bacterium | reverse complement strand
ACTCAGATCATCCCCTATACGGACCGGTTGGACTATGTTGCGGCCATGCTGAACAATTACGCGCTGGTTCACACAGTGGAGTATGCGATGGATCTGGAGATTCCAGAGCGCGCCGAATACCTGCGCGTGATCGTGATGGAATTGAACCGAGTGGCGTCTCATCTATTGTTTACCGGCGCCTATCTGCTCGATCTCGGCGCGATGAGCCCTTTTTTATACGTCTTTCAGGAGCGCGAAATGATCGTACAGCTGTTCAATGAAATCTGCGGCGCGCGCCTGACGTATAACTACATGCGCGTCGGCGGCGTCAGAGCGGATGCGCCTCCCGGCTGGCTTGCCAAGGTGCGCGATTTTTTGCCGCATATGCGTGAAAAACTGAAGATGTACGACGCTCTGATTTCCGGCAACGAGATATTTCTCGATCGAGTCAAAGGTATGGGCGTCATTACGCAGGAAGAAGCGATCAGTTATTCGCTGTCGGGCGTCAATTTGCGTTCCACTGGATTGCGCTTTGACCTGCGCAAAAACCGTCCGTACGGGATCTACGACAGATTCGACTTTGACGTGGTGGCGGGGGAAAACGGCGACTGTTTCGACCGCTACTGGTGCCATTATCAGGAGATGGAACAGTCCCTGAACATCGTGGAACAGGCGCTGGAGAGCATTCCGGATGGTCCTGCGCTTGGGAAGGTGCCAAAGCTGATCAGAATCCCAGTCGGAGAATACTACACGAGTATTGAAGGCGCCCGCGGCGAGTTGGGTGTGTATATTGTGTCCGACGGCAAGGACAAACCGTATCGCATGAAGCTTCGCCGGCCGTCTTTTGTCAATCTGCAGATTCTTCCCAAACTGCTTGTTGGCCAGAGCATGTCCAACCTGATTGCGATTCTGGGCGCTGTCGACATCGTGCTTGGGGAGGTGGACGCTTAGCATGTTTTCCTGGCAAACGCAGCCACTCACTGGATTTAACTTTATCGGCATGGTCATCGGGGCGGTGGTCGTGCTCGCAATCCTGCTCCTGATCGTCATGTACCTGATTTACTTTGAGCGCAAGGTGATCGGGTGGATGCAAAACCGCATCGGTCCCAATCGCGTTGGCCCATTTGGACTTTTTCAGAGCATGGCGGACGTGCTGAAGCTTTTGCTCAAGGAAGATATCGTACCGGCAAACGCAGATCGAGCGCTCTTTTTGATCGCGCCAATCATCGCTTTTGTGCCGGCGTTCATGGTTTTGGCAGTCATCCCGTACACGGCGACGCACATCTTCACGGCCGGACTCAATATCGGCGTTCTGTACTACATCGCACTGTCGTCCATCACGATTCTCGGCATTGTCCTGGGAGGGTGGGCTTCCAACAACAAGTACTCGCTGGTCGGAGGGCTCCGTTCGGCCGCGCAGATGATCAGTTACGAGATTCCGCTTGGCATGTCCGTTCTCGGCGTTGTGATGCTGGCAGGGTCGCTCAACCTGACGACGATCGTGCAGCACCAGGCTGCGGATCGCTTCGGCTGGTATATCATTCCGCAAATCATCGGGTTTCTCGTCTTTATGGTCGCGGCTGTCGCGGAACTGAACCGGACGCCCTTTGACCTGCCAGAAGCGGAATCGGAACTGGTCGCCGGTTATTTTACGGAATACACGGGCTTTCGGTTTGCCTTCTTCATGCTCTCCGAGTATGTGTACGTGTTCGCTCTTTCCGCTCTGGCCACCACGCTGTTTCTGGGTGGTTGGACAGGGCCGTGGCTCCCCTCCTGGCTGTGGTTTGCCGTCAAGACGAGCGCGATGATCTTCTTCCTGTTTTGGGTGCGCGCCACCATGCCGCGCATACGCACTGATCAACTGATGGGGCTCGCCTGGAAGGTTCTGATTCCCGTCGCCCTGTTCAACATTTTGCTTACTGGACTGCTGTCGCTGCTTCTTTAGGGAGCGCATCGGAAATACTTGGAGGTGAGAGACATGTTCGGGATTATCAAAGGCCTCGGAGTTACGCTGGGTCAGTTGACGAAAAAAAAGGTGACTTTGCAGTATCCCGAAGTAAAGCCCGTGTTGCCGGAACGTTTTCGCGGCATCCATGAATTTATCCCGGAACTCTGCATTGTCTGCAACCAGTGCGCGCGCATCTGTCCGACCGACTGCATCTCCCTCGCCGGGTCGCGGGACGCAAACAAGAAGATGCGGATCGATACGTACGACATCAACTTTGAAATCTGCATTCTTTGCAATCTGTGCGTTGAAGTGTGCCCCACGGAGGCCATCCTGATGACGGACCGGTTTGAACTGGCCGCCTATTCACGCGACGAGTTCTACAAAGATATGCACTGGCTTTACGATAACCATAAGGAACATGGCACGTACAAGGCGCTGCAGGCGGCCAAGGAACAGGCGGCGCAGGAGCAGGCGGCGCAGGAACTGGCCGCCAGTGCCGCGGGTTCCGCCAAAGAGACGGAAACGGGAGGCGAGGCGTGATGCTGTTCGGTATTCCCATCACGGGAGAGACAGTCGCGTATTTCGTGCTCGCGCTGATCATCATCACCTCGGGCGTGTTCCTCATGACACTGCAAAACGTCATGCATATGGCGCTTGCGCTGGGGGGCGTGTTCCTCGGCGTGGCCGGAGTCTTTGTCATTTTGGGCGCGGACTTCGTGGGGATTGTGCAGGTGATGATCTACGCGGGCGCCATTACAATCCTGATGGTCTTTTCGCTGATGCTCACCCACTCGGGAAAGAGCAGCGAAGAGGGACCGGAAGTCGGCGTCGTGCGGGGAACGGTCACGTTTGTCGGCGTGGCTGTCATTGTGGGGGCCATCCTGCTTGTGATCCGGGGAACATCGTGGCCAGTCAGTCCCACGGCCATGCAGCCGTTTCACCAGTCCACCGTTCTGTTGATCGCGGATGCGCTGTTTCATACCTACACCGTTCAGTTTGAACTTGTGTCCGCCATCCTGACG
>JAKADD010000384.1 GCA_021820825.1 Bacillota bacterium | reverse complement strand
GCGACTTTGTCGGTTTTTCGGCCCGGCACGCCAAGCGTACGGACATGAAAGAGATCCGCTTTGTCGGGATGATGGGCAAGTTCTCCAAGGTTGCGCAGGGGATCATGATGGTGCATGCGAAGAGCGCGCCCGTTGATTTTGGATTCATGGAAGCGATCGCGAATGAGATCGGTGTGCCTGCGCATTTGCGGGCGCAGATTCGCGACGCGAATACCGCCGCGCAGGTCGGAGACTGGATGGTGGAGTGGGGGTATCCGCAGTTTTTCGAACGCATCGCTCATGCATGCTGCACGCGTGTCTCGTCTCACATCGGCGGAGGGGTGCGCATTGCTGTGCACCTGACCACGCTTGCGGGCGATTATTTAGGAGGGGCGGCCATTGAACGATAAGCGAGTATTTGTCGTGGGGGTCGGAGACGGCGGCGCCAGCGATCTTGGCGCACAGGCAATCGCGCGCATAGCAGCGTCGGCGATTCTGTATGGGGGCGAGCGTCAACTTGATTTTTTCCCTGACTACCAGGGGGAGAAACGAATCATCAAGCCGCCGCTCAAGGCGCTGGTGGAGGAGATTCGCACGGACGCACAGCGCGCTGACGTGGTGGTGTTGGCCAGCGGCGATCCGCTTTATTTCGGCATCGGCTCGACCCTTGTCCAGCAACTCGGCGCCGACTGGGTAGATGTGTTGCCGCACGTCAGTTCAATCCAACTCGCCTTTGCGAGAGCCGGCGAGAGTTGGCAGGACGCGCGCGTCATCAGTCTGCACGGACGTCCGCTGCAGGGGCTTGCGCAACGATTGCACGGAGTGAAGACGGCGGCGCTGTTTACGGATGGCGTCAATACCCCGTCTGCCATCGCGGCGTATCTACTGCAGTATGGGATGACAGAGTATGAGGTGTTTGTGGCGGAACACCTTGGCAGCGCAGAGGAAAAAACCGGTTGGTATACACTTGGGAACGTGGTTGAAAGGGAGTTTGCCGCGCTCAATGTGGTGCTTCTCAAGCGCCTGGCGGACGCCGCTGTGCCGGTGTATACGCTCGGCATGGACGATGGCGCGTTTGCACAGCGAAAGCCCGATCGTGGACTGATCACCAAACGGGAAGTCCGCGTCCTCAGCCTGTCGGAACTTGCGCTGCGGCCTGGCGACGTGCTGTGGGATATCGGAGCCTGCACAGGGTCTGTTGCGATTGAGGCGCTCCTGGCAACGCCTGGTCTGCGCGTGTTTGCCATCGAAAAAAACGCGGAGGATCTGGAAAACCTGCGCGAGAACCAGGTGAAATTTCGCGCCGACTTCGTCGCTGTGTGCGCCAGGGCGCCGGATGGACTGGACGCGTTCCCGGATCCCGATGCGGTGTTTATCGGCGGCAGCGGCGGGGAGCTTCCGGAACTGCTTCGCCACTGCGCCGGCCGGTTGCGCGAGCAGGGACGCATCGTCGTGAACGCCGCGACCATCGAAACTCTCTACCATTCTTATCAGACACTTCGTGAACTCGGATTTTCCGTGTCCGTGACGCTGGTGCAGACGGCCAGGAGCAAGCCGATTCTCAGTCTGACAAGATTGGAAGGCATGAATCCGGTGTATCTCGTCACCGCACGGCGCAACCAGACTGAGGAGGATTCTGCGCATGACCAGTAAAAACGGCACGCTGTACGGCGTTGGCGTTGGCCCCGGAGACCCGGAACTGATTACGGTCAAGGCATACCGGTTGCTGCAAACGTGTTCCGTCATTGCGTATCCCAACAAGCGGATGGGCGAAAAAAGCTATGCGCTGGAGATTGTCGAGCTGTATGTAGAGCAGGCGGAAAAGACCATGCTCGGGCTCGTATTTCCCATGACAAAGGATGAAGCGGTGCTGCAGGAGCATTGGAACAACACTGTCGAGAGCGTGTGGAGCCATCTGCGCGAGGGGCGCGACGTGGTGTTTGTCACGGAAGGCGATCCGATGCTGTACAGCACGTTTATTCCCATGAGCCGACTGATGCGGCTGCAGCATCCGGAGGTCGAGGTGCTCTCTGTGCCGGGCGTTTCTTCTGTCAACGCGGCGGCCAGCCGTCTTGGTGTGCCGCTTGCCGACGGCGATGAAGTGGTCGCGATCGTTCCGGCGACGGATGATCGCAGCGCCATGCGCGCTGCCCTGCTTGCGCATGACTGCGTGGTGTTCCTGAAAGTGGCCAAGGTCCTGGATGACATACTGTCCATCCTGCAGGAACTCGGCCTGACGGACAAGGCCATGGTGTGCACGAATGTGACGTCCTCCCGTGAGCGGGTCTGGCGCCATGTTCTGGAGTTGCAGGGGGCTTCCCTGAACTACCTGACGCTGATGGTGGTGAGAAAGTGAGCGGTGACAAGATGAACAGCGAGAAAATGGGCGGCATTGAGATGGTGGGCGGCCAGCCGACGAGGCTTAAGGCGAAAGTCTACATTGTGGGCGCCGGACCGGGCGCTCCCGACCTGATCACGGTCAGGGGCCTGCGCATACTGCAGCAGGCTGACATGGTGATGTATACGGACAGTCTGGTGCAGGAGGAGCTGGTTGCCCTCGCGAATCCACAGGCCAAAGTGTACAGGAGCGCCGGTCTGGCGCTCGAAGACATGGTCGCCCTGATGGTGGAGCATGTGCAGGCCGGACAGAGTGTCGCCAGGGTGCATACGGGGGACCCCGCCGTGTTTGGCGCCATTCTTGAACAGATGGCGCTGTTAAAGAAATCCGGCGTCGCGTACGAGGTGGTGCCGGGCGTCAGTTCGGTGTTCGCGGCCGCTGCGGCTTTGGACGCAGAGTTGACCGTTCCGGAGTTGACGCAGACCGTGATTTTGACGCGGGTCGGCGGTCGGACGCCGATGCCCGAAGGAGAGAATCTTCGCGATCTGGCCAGCCATCACTGTACGCTCGCCTTCTATCTGAGCGCCACGCTCGCCGCGCAGATTGTGGATGAACTGCTGGCCGCCGAATGGTCGCCGGACACGCCCGTCG
>JAKADD010000383.1 GCA_021820825.1 Bacillota bacterium | reverse complement strand
CGCGACCGCAACCTGATCGGACAGCAGTCTCATCTGATGGGTCTGCATGCGCTCGGAATCAGACAGGTGCTGGTGATTACCGGCGATCCTTCCCGATTCGGCGATCTTCCAGGCGCGACATCCGTGTTTGACGTGTCGTCTTTTGACATGATTCGGATGGTCAAGCAATTGAACGCCGGAGTCGCTTTTTCCGGCCGTCAGCTCTCGGAAGCATCCTCCTTTGTGGTGGGCGCCGCTTTCAATCCCAATGTGCGGCACTTTGACAAAGCCATCCGCAGGCTGGAGAGAAAGGTCGAGGCAGGCGCTGATTTTATCATGACGCAACCTGTTTTTGACCCGAATTTTTTTGCGGTGCTAAAAGAGGCCACGCGGCATCTGCCTGTGCCGCTCTTTGTGGGAATCATGCCGCTGCTCAGCCATCGCAATGCGGAGTTCCTTCACAATGAAGTTCCGGGCATTTCGTTGTCAAGTGAGGTGCGAACACGCATGGCGCAATACGAAGGCCGGCGCGCCCGCGAGGAAGGCCTTGCGATAGCCAGAGAGCTGCTGGACGCCGCCACGCCTCATTTTAACGGAATCTATCTGATCACCCCGCTCTTGCGGTACGAGTTGACAGTCGCCCTTACGCAACACGTGAAGAACCCGGTATAAACTGTCGTGCCTGAGCTTTTGCGCAGCAAAATCTCAGTGCTTTGCGGCGGCCCCGTCAGCAGGATGAAAAACTCGCCTGCCCGGAATGGCATGCTGTGCCGAGGCGAGTTCGGCGCAGCTGTGTCTGAGCAGCGGCGCAGCATGCCATTCCGGGCAGGCATTGGCAGTGAATCCCGTGTCTTCGGTATTGCAAGAGCAGCCGCCTGTTTTGTGCGATCTGTTGTATAATAGCGATAGCTATTCGAAGGCGAGGGGGATCATGACGACAAAACACGATCAGATACTGGAACACATCGAAAATTTGTCGATCGGGCACAGGATATCAGTGCGTCAGGTTGCGAAACAACTCGCTGTCAGTGAAGGAACAGCCTATCGCGCCATCAAGGAAGCGGAAGGTCAGGGTCTGGTCACGACCATCGAGCGCGTTGGAACAGTGCGCATCGAAAAGAAACAGCGACGCGATATCGATCGGTTAACCTTTGCGGAAGTTGTGAATATCGTGGATGGCAGCGTGCTTGGCGGACGCTCAGGGCTGCACAAGACACTGCAAAAATTTGTGATTGCCGCGATGGAGATTGAGGCGATGGTCAGATATGTCGATCCCGGTTCACTGGTCATCGTGGGCAATCGGGAAGCGGTTCATATGGCGTCGCTGGAACACGGATCGGCCGTTCTCATTACCGGTGATTTTTCGACCAATGCGGCGGTGATTGACCTTGCGGATCGATTTTCGCTGCCGATCATCTCTTCGGCGTACGATACATTTTCAGTAGCTTCGCTTATCAATCGCGCGATTTATGACCGCCTGATCAAGAAAGAGATTCTTCTGGTTGAGGATTTGCTCGGCAAGGACCAGCCCATTGTACTGAACAGTTCCAGCACTGTTCACGACTATCGCGCGCTTGCGGGCGCCACTGGCCATTCCCGTTTCCCGGTTCTGCAAGAAGACGGTCGACTCGCAGGCGTGGTGGCGGCCAAAGATGTGAATGGACAGCCGCCCGATGTACTGATCGATCGTGTGATGACAAGGCAGCCAATCTCCGTGAGCCCCAAGACGTCCGTTTCTTCGGCCGCTCACATGATGGTCTGGGAAGGGCTTGACCTGTTGCCCGTGATCGACTTCAAACGTCTTGTCGGCGTCATCAGCCGCCAGGATGTGATCAAGGCATTGCAGTACAATCAGAAGCAGCCGCAACTGGGCGATACGATCGAAGATATCGTGCTGGCGCGTTTCGCTTCGGCAGTCGTGGACAAGGTTGTACATTTGACGGGCGAAGTGACGCCGCAGATGTCGACGCCTTACGGGGGACTTTCCACAGGCGCGTTTACGACTGTCATCACCGAGGCGGCGGTGCAGGCGATGAGAAAGATCCGCGACGCGAACATCCTGATCGAAAATTGCACGCTGTATTTCCTGAAACCGGTTCAGATCGACCAGCGGATTGAGGCGCGCGCGCGTGTTCTGGATTCTGGCCGCAAGGTGGGAAAAATCGATGTCGAGGTGTATCGTGGACAGGAACTGATCGGGAAAGCGCTAGTTACGATTCAGGTTCTGGAGCGCTGATGAAGGCAGGTCTGGCGAAGCGAGGTGTGGGGCGTGGATGCGGCAGGAGGGCCGACCTCTGTCCTGGTGGTTGAAGACGAGCGCAGAATTGCCCGCATTATCGAATTGGAACTCGTACATGAGGGTCTTTCCGTCGTGCTGGCGACAGATGGAATAACAGGACTGCGACTGGCGCTGGAACATGATTTTGGGGTCATTATCCTGGATCTGATGCTGCCGGGGCTCAGCGGTCTGGAAGTATGCAAACGGGTGCGCGTTCAAAAGCGGACTCCCATTATCATTCTCACTGCCCGCGATACGACGGGCGACAAGGTGGCGGGGCTGGATGCGGGCGCGGATGACTATGTGACGAAACCATTTGCGACAGAAGAACTGCTTGCCCGCGTGCGCGCCGCAATGAGACGCGGTGAAACGCGCGCCGAGGAACTCGTCTGTGGGGATCTCACTGTATTTCCCGCAGCGCGCCGGGCAACCCGGGCCGGATTGCAACTGGAACTGACGGCGCGGGAATTTGACCTGTTGCAATTTCTGATGGAGCATACCGATAAAGTACTGTCGCGCGACGTGATTCTGCGCCGCGTCTGGAGCTATGACTTTGAAGGAGAGACCAATGTCGTGGACGTATACATCCGTTATCTGCGCATGAAGGTGGACGAACCATTTGATTCGCCCCTCATCCACACGATACGGGGCGTCGGATACGTCTTGCGGCGATCATGAAACTGACGATCACGACGCGGTTCGTCACGCTCCAGACGGTTGTTGTGGCCATCATTTTTCTGCT
>JAKADD010000016.1 GCA_021820825.1 Bacillota bacterium | reverse complement strand
CCTGTGGAATCTTGCTCCAATCCCAGACATAGCTGGCCCCGCTGAAACCGCTCGACGAGGCAAGCGTGTTGCCGGCGATGCGACGGACCTCGGCCAGGCGCGGGTCGTTTTTGGCGATACTCGAGTGGATGTTGAGCGTCACGTGGATCCCGTTGGCTTTTGCCCAGTCGAGAAACGATTGAGGATGGGGAAACAAAGCGGGATTCCACTCCCATCCATTCCACGTGTTTGGAGTTTTCCAGTCCGTGTCCACCGAGAGAGTGTCAAGCGGAACCCGGTGGGCGCGAAAATCAGGCAAGAGGTGCTGCTCGTAATCGGCGGCAGTGTACGGATAATACCGGGAGAACCACACCCCAAAGATGTAACGCGCAAGGAGTGGAGCGGGCCCCGTGAGTTGCGCCAGTTCGCGAAGCGCCGACTTGTACTGACGGCCATACGCAAACAGGTAGCCATCCTCGACGTCGCCATGGGGCGAACGCGGACGCACCCACCCCGAGTGAGTCCACACGGCCGAGTGGGTGTCGTCGAGAAGCCGCCAGCCCGCCCGATTCAAAAGTCCATCGCGGTGCAGGGGCGGCAGGATTGCTTGGGCTTGCTGCGCCGAAACCGAGTTGGAAGAGGAATAGGTATACTGCTCTCCGTATGTGTAGCTGTCAAAGCTGCGGATCCATCCACCGAGTCTTCCTGTTCTCGGCAGAATCGGAACAGGCCCGGTGGGCGGTCCGACGGCGAGGGTGTCCACATTCACGTTGCCGCTGGTTCCAGGCCCGGCGACCAAAGCCACGGCGTTGGTTCCTTTACGCAGCAGCACGCGGGTTGTCACCGACGCCCACGTGTGCCAACTCGCAGTGGGCGCCAGCGTGAGCGTCCTCACCAAACGACCGTTCACGGAGAGATCGATGGTTCGCGAGGCGGGTCCGCCAAGAAGGCCTGTGTTGTTTGCGTAACGGATCGTCACGCGTGCTGGACCGGCTGGCGCGCCCAACACGTTCCAGGTGGCGCTGGCGCCATTGCCGCCATGCGCACCGCCCAACCCGGTGATGAATCCGGCGGTGCTTTGGTACCCCGTATGATCCGTTGCCAGCACAGCCCCGCCCGCCAGATTCGCCGCTCCCGCCTGGCTGGACTCGCCAAATGTGCTCTCCCCGCCCCAGGTGGGATGAACGATGACCGACCGGTTCCCCAGCAAATAGGACAGCGCAGTGTTCTCTGGAGTGAACGGCCCCGACCCGACCTTGTAACGAAAGGTGAGTTGAGAGGTGCGGATGGTCAGCCATCCGGCGTGCACGCTGGCAGTGTACCGGGGCGCCGGAAACCTACGGTTCACAACGTTCACCGTAGGCCGGTTCTCAAAGCGGCCCGAAGGCGCATATTCAAGACGCAGAAGACCGGGAGCAAGCACCTCGATACGCGCGTCGCCCTCCACGATGGTCGCGGATCGGTGGGCCAGCCCAGCGCGAAAGTTGACTGGCGTAGCCAGATTCACCGGCGACCTGTCGGTGACGGCCTGTTTCACCCCCGTCGACGCCGTCATTTTCGTTGGCAAAAGCGTGAGAAATCCCGCAAAGATCACGATGATCCCCGTTCCCGTGCCCATCCACAGCATTCTGCGCCGCCGTGTCTTCTTGTTTTGCATGCTCCTGATCCGGGTCATCGTCGTGGTCCCTTCGCTCATGACGCCGTCATGATTTCAGTTGTATTCGCACAGTGTCTCCTGATCACTGAACGGGCACGTTGTAGTTGAATCCGCTGTTGCTATCCCAGTTGGCGTTCTGGTCTTCAAAAGACACATTGAATTCTGTCGCGCCCGTTGGTACCGTGATCGTGGCGGCCCAAGTTCCGTTTGATTGCTGGGTCATGGCCGTATCCGTTACACCGTTCCACCCGTTGTAGCCCCAGTGCATGTCAAGCGAAGTGGCTGTCGGCGCCAGAGAACCATAGTAATAGATCGTGGCTGTCTGACCCGCCGCCAGCGACGATGGATTCGTCGTCACAACACTTGGCATCTGAATCTCCATGTTGTAATTGTTGCCGCCGTTATTGTCCCAAGTTCCATTTTGATTGTAAAAGGCGGCGTTTAGCTGCGTACCCACCGGAACGGCGACGGTCGCCTTCCAGGAACCGTTCGCCTGCTGCGTCATCGGTGTATCGGCGACGGCATTCCAGCCATTGTAGCCCCAGTGCATCGTGACGGCGCTGGAGGACGAAGCCAGCGAGCCGTCATAATAAATGGTGGCTGTTTGCCCCGCCGTGAGCGGAGTTGGATTCGAACTCACCGTCGGCAGGCTGGTATTCGCCGCGAGAGGGCCGCCTGCTTGCTCAAGGATGGTCGCATAGTGCCCCGGCAGCGTCACCGAGATGTTGCCGCTGCTGTCCACCGTATAACTCGACGGTTCTGTGACGCCTCCGACCAGCGGAGTGACATTGGTCAGTGTGCTGCCAAACGCCGCGCCTGCATCCGCCGCCGGAATCGTCTCTGTCTGGGACGTGTTGCTGTTGTTCAGAACGACGATCATGCGATTGTTGGCGTCGAAGCGCGAGAACGCATAGACATTCGTGGTGTTGTCCGTTGCCAGTGTCATGAACGACCCGTCGCGTAATGCCGAATACTGGTGACGCAGCGCGATCATCTGCTGATAGAGCTGGAATACGCTGTTGCCGCCGTTCGCCACTTGACTCCAGTCGAACGTCCACCGCTTGCCCGCGTCATTCGTGCCGCCGCCCATCATGCCGTATTCGTCGCCATAGTAGATGGTCGGCAGTCCGACGTACGTGAATTGAAGAAAGGCGCCGAGGTAATCCTTCCAGTAATTCGGCGTGCCGCCGTACGGGTCTGTGAAAGTCGTGCCGTTTGGCGCGGTGTAGGTCTTGTAATTGATCACCTCCGCCGCCCTTTCGCCAAAACGCGGCGTATCCTGCGTACTGAGTTGATTGACCTGCGTCAGTTGCGCCGCGCGGGGCGCCTGCACCAACGTGTTATGCAGCCACTGGTCGAGTTGTGTGGGATCAATGCTGGCCGCGCTAAAGCCGTCGTTATACCCGGTGACCCACTCTGACGCCGGCTGCAAAAAGCCATTGTAGTTGATCGAGCTGTCCCACTGGTGACCGCCCAGCCACTGATACGGTTGCGATCCTTCATACCATTCTCCGAAGATGAATGCGTTGGGGTTCGCGGCTTTGACCGATTTTCGAAAACCTTGCCACACGGCATGGTTTGTCGGATCCGTGTAATTGCCGTTCGCTTCCGGATCATACCCATTGGCTCCGACGTGGCCAGGAGCGTCCAGTCGCCAGCCATCCACGCTGTACGGGGGGTTCAAATAGGTCTGCGCCACGCTGCCGCTGTTGCCATAGATCTCGCCCTGCAAAGAAGCGGAGCCGTAATTTAATTTCGGCAGATTGGAAACGCCTTCAAAAGTGGCGTACGAGTTGGGCCACGAACTGAACGTGTACCAGTTGTAGTACGGACTGGACTGACTGGACTGGGCTCCCTGAAACCAGGCGTTGCTCGCGCCCGTATGATTGAACACGCCATCCAGGACGACGCGCCCTTTTTGCCCAAAATTGTCCGTTGCATTGTGCGCATCAGTTGTCAACTGCTGCAAAGCTGAATTGCCCCCAAAATGAGGATCGACCTGAAAGTAGTTCTGGGTGTCGTATTTATGATTGGTGTTGGCCGTAAAAATCGGATTCAAATAAAGAATGTTGGCGCCCAGCGTCTGCGTGATGTAAGGAAGTTTCTGATCCACGCCTTGCAAATCGCCGCCGGCAAACGCCACTTGATCGCTTCCGCCGAGATTGCCCAGTTCCGGATCTTGTCCCCACGCCAATTGGACCGTGGGGTTTCCGTACCATGAATAGGCCCCATTCGTAATATCGTTAGCCGTGTTGCCGTTGTAGAAGCGGTCAACGAAGATCTGATACTGCACACCTCTCTGGGACCACGAAGGCGTGGTGAAGCCGGGCGAGATCCAGAAGTCGCCACCTGCAGGGCCGCTTGCCGGCGCAGTGGATGAGGCCCCAAAACCATTGTAATACGCTGTGCTCGATCCATCATTGGCCTGAAAATAGTAAAACTGCGTATCCGAACTTGCGGGAAGAGTCGCCGTCCAAAACTCGTAGAGTCCGTTTTCGTCGGCGCCTGCATACGTCATTGGAACCGATGTAGTCGTTCCGGTTGCCTGATTGTAGTCGACAACCTCCGCGCTGCTCAGATTGTTCGCGGTCGCTCGCAGCGTCACCGTCACAGGATCCACGGTGGACGGTTGTTGCGGGGCGAAATACTGCGGACCCTGATCGGCAAAGAGACCGTTCCACTGCACTGTCGAAAACGATGTGGCAGACGCAGACGATGCGGGATAAAATACGCCCATGGTGAGTGCGACCACAGCTGTGGTCGCCGCGACTGTGTGCAGTCGGAACCGCCATTTCTTCATCTTTTCTCCTCCTGATTGACAATTGATTCACAAATATAGGCTTAGATGATTATCTGGGTGTGCAAGCGCTTTCTTTGGCGGATCACCCCCTATACCGAAATGCCCTTGCTGCCCGCCGGGATCGTGTGATCGTATGCTGCGCCGCACACGGCTGCGCCGAACTCGCCTCGGCGCAGCATACGATCTCACGATCCAGACCAAGCGTGGTTTCATCCCTGATAAACCGCCGCAGGCGGTTTATCACTCCTTGATTGCAGTGGTGGCAACGAGAAATCTGACTGCGCCAATGAACGTCAGCCTTTCACGGAACCGGCCACGAGACCGGACGCAATCCAGCGATTGAGAATTCCAAAAGCGATTGTGAGCGGCAGAGCGCTTAAGATCGCGGCCGCTGCAAATTCTCCCCAGTTTTTTGCAAACTGGTTTGATATCAGCGAATATAGTCCGAGACCCAGTGTATAGTTGGAAGCTGATTGCAAGATCGTTCCTGCCAAAATGTATTCACTGAAAGAACCAATCAACGTGAAAAAGAAAATGACAACCAGCATGGGGCGCGCGAGCGGCAGCACGATTTTCCAGAAGATCTGCCAATGCCCCGCCCCGTCCATGACCGCCGCTTCATCCAATTCTCGGGGCACTGTGTCAAAGTATTTTTTTAACAGCCAGATGTTGTAGGCGCTGCCGCCCAACTGCACAAGGATGTACATCCACAATGTATCAAGCAGTCCCCATTGGGCCAGCACATAATAGATCACGGCGATATTCAGGAAATTGGGGAACATCTGCAGGATCAGAAGAAACATGATCCCGTTCTTGCGTCCATAGAAGCGCATTCGGGAAAACGCGTACGCCGCCGAGGCTGTGATGAGCAGTTGTCCCACGCCCAGACTCAGCGCAACGATGGTGCTGTTGCGCAGCCAGACCAGAAATTGCCCCCCCTGTTGAAACAGGGCCTGATAATTGGCCAGAGACGGGTGCGCTGGAATCAGCGACGATGAAAAATATGCCTGCGTCGGATTGAACGACGCCGTCACGACATAGAGCATCGGCAAAATGGTCGCTACAATGACAACCCAGATGACAATGCGCGACATCCACAATGTCGCAGATTCGCCCGGACGCATGCTTTTCTTCAAAGGGGCCACCTCAGTCCACCTCCTGGAAGGCGCCAGTGGCGCGCATGTTGATCCAGCTAAAAAATCCGACAAGTAAAAACAGCACGACAGCAATTGTGGCCCCCAGATCATAGCGTCCGAAGTCCATGGTCATCTTGTAGGCGGCAGACGACAGAATGTCCGTATAGCCTGCAAATTGGGTTAAATTCCTTGCGGGACCGCCGCCTGTCAAGAGATAGACGGCGTTAAAATTGTTAAACTGGAAGGCAAACCCCGGAATGAGAAGCGGGAGACTGAGTTTCCAGACTGACGGCATGGTGATGTAGCGAAACTTCTGTCCAAAAGTCGCGCCGTCTATGCCAGCCGCCTCGTAAAGTTCTTCGGGAATGGCCTGCAGCGCCCCGAGACAGACGGTCATCATGTAGGGAAAACTCAGCCACAGGTTCACCATGACGACCGACACCCGCGCCCAGAAAGGATTGACGAGCCACGGAATATCGGGAAGCCCAAAGCTCGAAATCAGGGCGTTGATTTGTCCATAACTCTGGTTTAACAGACCCTGCCAGATCAAGATCGAGATGAGTCCGGGTACAGCCCAGGGAATGATCAGGATGGCGCGATAAATGGTGGATTCCTTCATGTTCTTATTGTTCAGGAGGACAGCCAGAAACAGCCCCGCCAGATAACTGAGGCCAGTCGAGAGAAGAGCAAACGCGATCGTCCATAGAAACGTCGGTATGAATACTTGGGCAAGCGGATCATTCATATTGAAAAGATCGGCGAAGTTTTTTAATCCGACAAACGATGGACTGCTAAAGTGTATGGCGCTGGCGTTTGTGAATGACACCACGATGGTCAGCAGGGTCGGCAATATACTGAGAATTGCGATGGTGACAAGAGCCGGCGAGAGGTAACCATAGGCAGACCACTGCACCTTTCCCCCTGTCCGACGCCTCTTGCCCTTTTGGCCAAGACTCATCTGGCCTGTCGACATGTTCATCCCTCCGCTTCAACCAACTGAGAGAAAAAGCGGGACGGCGGCCGCGTACGGCAGCCATCCCCGCTTCTTCGTCGAAACACGACTAACCCTGCTGTACCTGAATGCCTTTTTTGATCTGGGCCACAAAGTAATGCGCACCGGCAGCCGGCGACACCTTGCCTGTAATGATGTTTGCGATTTCACCCATCGCGCCCCACACAACGCCCATCTGCGGAATGTTCGGCATCGGAACGCCAACCTCCGCCTGCTTCAGAAACGCGGCGTCAAATGGATTGCTCTGCACTGCTTTGGAATGCTGCAGGTTGACAAGCGCAGGCAGGTCCGCGTTGACGTGGAAATACTGCATCTCCGGCGCAGTGGACAGATACTGGGCCAGCGCCGTTGCCGACGGAATGTTATGTCCGCGTTGATTGACAAGCGCCGTCATCACGCCGATAAACGGAGTGGCCGGTTTGCCATTCGGCAGTTTCGGCAGCGGCGCGATGCCGAGATTGATCTTGGCCTTCTGGACATTCGGAATGTCCCAGGGTCCGCTGATGTACATCCCAATCTTATTATTGGTGAAGTTGGCCAGAGAGATGGCGCCTGTGGTGTTTGGATTCATCCAGTGATACTGCCAGTCCATGGCATGCAGCAACGTGAAGCCTTTGATCGCGCCCGGCGATGCGAGTCCAATATCATTCGGATTCAGGGCGCCGTTGTGGCTGCCGAAGATGTAGCCCCCCATGCCCCCGATGAATGCATAGTTAAAGTACAGATTGTGCTGGGCAAACCCGAATCCATTTTTGTTGGCGTCCTGAACGAACTGAGACCAAGTTACAGGCGGCGTCTTGATCTTGCTTTTGTTGTAGAAAAGTGCCGTTGTCTGCACAGACATCGGATACGCGTACGCTGTTCCGCCGAATGTCACCGCGTTCATTTCAGTCGCCGTGTAAGCGTGTGGATTGATCATGTTATTCGGGATTGGCGCCAGCAGACCTTCCTCCCGAAAGAGACCCAGGTTGTCATGCGGCATGGCAAGCCCGACATCCGGACCCTTGCCTGCGCGGGCTGCGGTAGAGTAAATGACAAAACCGTTTGTATTGGAGCTCTGGTTGACAACGGTTACAGTGTCGCCGTGCGCCTTCGCCCATTTCTGCGCATACTGCTGCACCACGGTGAACTCCGGCACACCCCACCAGGACCAGACCGTCAGATGCACACCCCGGGGAAGAGCCGCGCTTGTCGCGACAGGAGCGGTTGTTTTCGGTGCTGCGGTTGGCTGGCTTGAGCAACCGGCAAGCGCGGTGCTCAGAACAATGGTGGCCGCCAATCCAAGTCCTAATTTTTTTGTCTTTTGCATGATTTTGACTCCCTTCTGTTTCTTCTTGTTCTTCTTGATTTTGCTGCAAGTGCTTACATCCCGTGCTGACATCCCATGCCGCGACGACCAGCTTGTCGAAACGCGAGGACAATCGTTTGCACAATCTGCACGGTATAGATATTCCACATGGAGAATCATATTCCTGCTCGCCCAAATGCGCAAGAGAAATTTTTGTGGAAACGCGTCTGAAGTACGCCACAGTTCTTCCGCGGTAGTTATTATTCCGCGCAGTACAAGGCTTTATGCGAAATAACACGGCGCTTTTGCGCAGGCAAGGACCACTGAATTCAAGTTGAATATCACCGCGCTCATTGCTTCATCAATGAAAGTTTGGTACGATAATCTAAAAAAAGCCTCCTAAACAGGTGTGCAAACGTTTGTTACGACATCCAGCATAACACACCACCCACAGACGAGGGGTTTTGCCCAGTGAACGATACAAGCGCTGCGATCCATCCCGATCAGTTGCAACTGGCAGAAGAACAGGCGTTGCTGTCGATCGGACCTGTCCAGAACGCGTATATCAAAAATGACGCCGCTTTCTTCTTGTGTGAGCGCGCGACTGTCGCCGTCTGGCTTGGCGACGGCGTGTTTCGCATTAAAATCAGCCGCGATGCAGCGACTGCGAAAGAGTGCGTGCCGCTCGCCCATTCGCTAAGAGCGCAACCGCTTGCACTCGTCGATGAGGGGGCTGGCTACGGCCTGGTCGCCGGCGGCGGCGGTTTCAAACTGACGGTCGACAAAACACGGTTTGCGGTGCACGCAAAGACGCTGTCCGGCGGCGTCATCTGCGCTGATGTCACAGGCGGCGTCACGCTTACAAGCGACGGCGGCATTCGCTGCGAGAAAGCGTACGCCGGTGAGCCCATCTACGGACTCGGCGAGAAAACCGGGTACCTCAACAAGGCGAATTCCCTGCAGTCGATGTGGAACACCGACGTATACGCGCCGCATGTACCCGAGATTCGCGAACTGTATGTGTCAGTGCCCGTATTCTATGTCGTGGGTGAGGAAGCGTCCTACGGGATCTTTCTGAACAATCCTGGCAAGACGACGTTTTCCTTCACTGATGTGAATTCCTACAACATAACGGCGCGGACGGGCGACTTTGACTATTACTGTTTCTTTGGCCCCGACATGAAGTCGCTGATCGGACAATACACCAGTCTCACCGGTCGCGCACCGCAACCGCCCCGTTATGCGCTCGGATACCATCAGTCGCGTTACAGTTATGAATCAGAAGCGGAACTGCGCGAGGTGGCCACAGAATTTCGCGCCCGCCAAATCCCCTGTGACGCACTGTATCTGGATATCCACTACATGGACGGCTATCGCGTGTTCACCTGGCATAAGGACAACTATGCGACAGCGGAGACGACCGTTCGCGATCTGGCTGCCGACGGTTTTCGCGTGATTCCGATCGTCGACCCTGGGGTCAAGAAAGACGAGGACTACTCGGTCTACCAGCAGGGACGCTCTGCGGACGTCTTTTGCGCGTATCCCGACGGCGCCGTGTACACTGGCAACGTCTGGCCAGGTGAAAGCGCCTTTCCAGACTTCACAGAAGCGCGCATTCGTGAGTGGTGGGGAGATTTGCACCAACGCTACACTGATGTGGGAATTTGCGGCATTTGGAATGACATGAACGAGCCGGCCGTATTTTCGGACACCAAAACGATGGATGTCGCCGTCATGCACCGCAATGATGGCGCCCCGCTGCCTCACGACGCACTGCACAATTCCTACGGTCACTACATGAGCCAGGCTACCTATGAAGGACTGGCGCGATTGCTCTGCGGACAACGCCCGTTTGTGCTGACCCGCGCAGGCTATGCTGGCACACAGCGGTATGCTGCGGTGTGGACAGGCGACAATCGCAGTTTTTGGGAACATTTGACGATGACGATTCCGATGCTGCTCAACATGGGGCTGTCGGGCCTGCCCTTCGCGGGCGCCGACGTCGGAGGCTTCGCCTTTGATGCGGACGGGCTCTTGCTCACCCGCTGGATGCAGATGGCGGCCTTTACTCCTTTTTTTCGAAATCACTCCGGGATGGACGCCGTTCGTCAGGAACCATGGCAATTTGGTCCGGTGTATGAGGCGGCCATCCGTAAGGCGATCGAGCGGCGCTACACGTTGCTGCCCCATCTGTACAGCCTGTTTTATGAGCACCGCATGACGGGCCTGCCTGTGATGCGGGCGCTCGCGCTAGAGTTCCCGGACGATCGCAACACGCGCGATCTCTGCGACAGTTTTCTGCTGGGAAAAAATCTGCTGGTCGCTCCCATCTACCGTCCGGACGGCGGCGTGCGCAGCGTCTATCTCCCGGACGGCGTGTGGTACGACGAACGTACGGACGTGACATACAGTGGACGCCAACACATTGTAACGGCGGCGGCGCTCGATGAGATTCCGACATTTATTCGCGCCGGCGCGATCATAGCGCAGCAATCTCCCGTACAGCATACAGGTCAGTCCGCCGCTGCGCTGACCATCCATGTGTATCTGGGCGACGCTGGGGAGTACATTTATTACGATGACGACGGTCTTTCGTTTGCCTACGAAAATGGTTCGTATCAAGCCGTCGCGTTCAAACTCTCTGCAGTGGACCGCGACAGCGAACTGGCCGTAACGGTGCAGCAAAGCGGTTACCGCCCTGCAGAAAAACGGACAGTCAGACTGGCCGTCCACGGCACTGCGCACGATCTGCGCATCCTGGAGAAAGACGCGCAGACGCTGCCTGCGCAGCGGTTTACGCAACATACACTGATTGTCGATCTCCCCGACCTGCTTGACAGAAGCGCAGTATACACGATCACACACCAGCGGCGAGAGGAGAGCGACTGACATGACGCCAGACGCGAAGCAGCGGCGCACAGGCGCCGGCACCGCCAGAGTCCGCGAACTGCTGGCTTTGTCGCTCTATCATGAAACGGTCGAACCATACGCCTGCGCATCCGGGAATCGACTGCAGGTGCGGTTGCGCCTGGGCCGGGATCTGGCCGTGCGGGTTGCGGTCGTACACTGCGACAAATTTCTTCCCGCCAAAACAACAAGAACAACAGCAGCGCAACGCTATGCGCTGGACGGCTCTCACCATGAACTCTTCCAGGCGGAACTGACCCAGCGCAGCAAGCGCTTCAAGTACCTGTTCCGCATCGACGGCGGCAGGCGTTCCTACTTTTTTAGCCGTGGCGGCCTCACTGACAGCATGCCGCCCTGGGAGGAAGCGTTTGAAGTTCCGTATCTTGGGGAACGCGACGGATTCAACGCGCCGCTGTGGGCTGCGGGCGCCGTCTACTACCAGGTGTTTCCCGACCGTTTCGACCGCTTCGGCGATGCGCCAGCCGGCCACACCCTCACAGACTGGAACGCAAAGCCGACGCCTGGCAGCTATTACGGCGGCAACCTGGCCGGAATTCGCGCCAGACTTGATCACCTGACCAGCCTGGGCGTGAATGTGCTCTATATGACGCCCATTTTCACGGCGCCCTCAAACCACAAATACGACACCGAGGATTACCTCAGCATTGATCCGGACTTCGGAACAGAAGAAGAGTTGCGGCTGCTGGTTGCGGATTGTCACACCCGCGGCATCCGCGTGGTGCTGGATGCGGTCTTCAATCACATGGGCGACCGCAATCCGGTGTTTCTCGATCTTTTGCAACGGGGTTCCGAATCCCGGTACGCCGACTGGATTTATGCCGAGTCGTGGCCGCTTTCAAAAAGCGAGCGCAACTACGAGACGTTTGGTTACGTGGCCAATATGCCCAAGTGGCGAACCGCCAATCGACAGGTCGAGGATTTTCTGACCGGCGTCGCAAAATACTGGATCGAACACACAGGCATCGACGGCTGGCGACTCGACGTGTCTGACGAAGTGGAGCACACATTCTGGAGACATTTTCGGGATCAGGTGAAAAGTGTGCGTCCTGATGCGCTCATCTGTGGGGAGATTTGGCAGGTGGCCACCCCCTGGCTGCGCGGTGACCAGTTTGACACGGTGATGAACTACCCATTCGCGCGCGCGGTGCTCGACTGGCTTGGCAAAGGCGACATTGACGCTGCGGAATTCGACCTGCGCATCGAACAGATCCGCGCCCAATATGCGGAAGACAGTCTTCCTTATTTATGGAACCTGCTGGATTCCCATGACACGCCGCGCCTGCTGAATGTCTGCCAGATGAACCGTGAACAGGCGGCGCTGGCTGTATTTGTGCAATTTACAGCGTTTGGGTCTCCCATGATATATTATGGAGACGAAGTGGGCATGACAGGAGACGCCGATCCCCTGTGCCGAGGCGGTATGCTGTGGGATGAACAGGCCCAGGATCGCACCGCGCTGGATCGTTATCGACAGCTTGCGACGCTGCGCCAGACGCACCCGGCGCTCCGGCATGGAGCCTACCGCCCACTCTTTCGAAGTGTCTCTCCACAACTCTACGGGTATTTGCGCCAGTCGCGCAAGAGAAACTCCGCAACAGAGCAGGAGACTCTATTCTGTGTGCTGAACAACGCCGACACTTCCATTGCCTTTACGTGTTCCGATGCACAACTGCCAGAGGGGCTCTATAAGGCCGTCTATGGCGATCCGGACGAAACCTTTGTCAGACGCGGCGACGCACTGACCATGCGCGAAAAAAGTGCGATCCTATTCATACGGGTGGGTGACTAGAGTGGCCATCAACATCAAGGATGTGGCGGTTCGGGCTGGTGTCAGTCCTTCGACCGTGTCGCGCGTCATCGCCAACAATCCGCGGATCAGCGTGGAGACGCAGGAACGGGTGCGCCTTATTATGAAAGAACTCAATTACCACCCGAACGCGATTGCGCGCAGCCTGGTAAAGCAGAGTTCCCAAGCGATTGGGCTGCTGATTCCAAATACGATCGAGCAGTTCTTCTTGAATCCATTTTTCCCGGAGGTCCTGCGCGGCATCACACAGGTGGCTCAGCATGCCGGGTATGATCTGTTTCTTTCCACCGCACTGCATGGTCTAAACGACATCGAGCGTCTCGAACAGATGGTCCGCAGCAGACGCGTGGACGGCGTCATCCTCCTGACGGCGAGAATCGAGGATCCGCTGTTGTCGGTGCTGCAGGAAAATCGCATCCCGGCGGTTCTGATTGGTCGTCCCGCCACCCCTTCAACGATATCCTGGGTCAATAACGACAATAAAAAGGCGGCGTATGACGCCACGACCCATCTGCTGAAACTGGGTCACAAACGCATCGGATTCATTGGCGGTTCCACCGAACTGGTCGTGACCATGGATCGGTTATCAGGCTATGCCACCGCCCTGCAGGATGCAGGGGCTGCGTTTGATCCGCGGTTGGTGACCTCCGAGGAATTTTTGGAAGAAGGCGGATACATCGGCATGATGCGGTTGCTCGCGGTTCCGGAACGACCAAGCGCCATCATCGCATCCGATGATGTGCTGGCCTTTGGCGCCATGCGCGCCGCCGGGGAACTGGGCCATCGCATCCCGGACGACCTGGCGATTGTCGGCTTCAACGACATCCCCCTCGCCAAGTTGGCAAATCCTCCGATGACGACCATGAATGTGCACATTTATGAATTGGGGCAACAGTCGGCCAGAATGCTGATTGAGCAGATTGAATGGCCGGCCACTGGCGCCAAGGAACATCTCATACCCCACGAACTTGTCGTCAGACGATCGTGCGGCGCATGGAATCCGCTGACGCTGGAATCCTATCAGTTCCATCACACCTCCTGATCCGGGGCAAAGCCATGGGCGCCTGCATATGCTGAAGAACGCCACTCACACTGACAGCATGAAAGGTGATCTCCCATGAACAAACGATCATTCGGGCCGACGGTGTTTCTGCCCGCGCCCCGCCGTCGCGGCGACAGCTTTGGGTCTGCGGAACCAGCCGGGGAACCGGCCGCCGCCGCCAATCACATCATCATTCTTCGCGACGCCGATTTCTGGGAGGAAGACTCACTGCCGTTTGATCGGTCAGACCCGCCACCGCCACGCCTCCCGGCGATGACAAGGACCGTCAGGCGTTCGCGCCCGGAAAGCGCGACGGCGCGATCAACCGCCGTTACCAGCAGCCATCTGGACACGATACGCACCTATCTGCAGAAATCTTTCCTCGGCGAACCAGTCTGCGTTCTCACACAGGCGGGGCGCTTCCACGGCCAACTCCAGGGCGTTGGCCGCCATGATCTGACCCTCCTCACCGATCAGGGTCAATTGCGCAATCTTGCCCTCGACGGTCTGCTAAGCGTTGCCTACGCGCGTTCGCGGCCCTCCAGCCAAACGTTCAAAAACGCCTGAGCCGCCAGACTCAGATAACGATCTTTCCTGTACGCGAACACGAGCGTGCGCGTCGCTGCGTTCCCTAACCCAAGATAGATCGGCATGGGTTTCGTAAAGCGCCTCACCATGGCCGGAATCACAGTCACGCCCAGACCATGGGCAACCATGGTCTGGGCTGTTTCAACGCTGCTGGTTTCATAGGCGATACGCGGCTGAAAGCCATGTTCCGCGCACAGGGCGAAAACCGTGCCCCGAAAGCCGTAACCGCTTTTCAGCACAATGAATGGCGCAGACGCATAGTCGGACAGCAGCGCGCTGTGCGCCTTGTCTGACTGTTTCCGGGAAACGTTTCGGACCGCAAAATCCCTGTCCGGCGGTACTGCCAAATAGAGCGGCTCTGTGAGCATCGACCGCGTCTCCAGACGCTGGTCGCCGATAGGCAGAGCCAAAATCGACAGATCTGTTTCGCCGTTCGCAGTCAGTTCCTCCAGGCGTGCTGTCGTCTCTTCAACAATACGCACCCGCACTTCCGGATGCTTCGCCGCAAATGCCTGCAAAAGCGGCGGCAGCACGTGACCGCCAGTGATCGCAAGCGTTCCGATCGACAGAACCCGGTTCATCCCCTCAGAAGTTTCCGCCGCTTCACGCAACAAATCGTCCCGCAAGCGCAACATCTGCTCTGCATAGGAAAGAAGACGACGGCCTTGATCCGTTGGCACCGCCGCCGCGTGCCCCCGCACGAAGAGGCGGGCGCCAAGCTCCCGTTCGAGTTTAGCCACCTGCTGGCTGAGAGACGGCTGGGCAACCCGCAGACGATTCGCAGCTTTCGTAAAACTGCCCTGTTTGTACACTTCGAACGCGTATTCCAGCCAACGCAGCTCCATTGCCAGTCTCCTTTCGTGAAATATAGAATAAAGATATCATAATTATAGATTATATAGCATCGACTTATGAG
>JAKADD010000382.1 GCA_021820825.1 Bacillota bacterium | reverse complement strand
CGAAGGACCGGCCGCACCCTGTTTGACGGCGTATAAATTGCCAAGCGCGTCATCGTACACGTCGTCAGCGAGGGGCTGCACCAATGTGTGTATAAGTTCCCTGACGGGCGTCTCATAACCGGAAGGACCTGATGGGATCGTCAGTTGCCGGATCAGCTCTTTCATCAGACGGAAAAACCCCCCTGTTCTATGCTTCTCAGGACAGCTTCGAGCAGCCTGATGGTATTCTCGTAGTCATCGAGACTGATGATTTGGGCAGGCGCGTGGATGTACCTTGTGGGTACACTGATCGCGGCGCTCACAACGCCTGTTCCCGACAGATGGATGGCGCCGACATCGTTTGCCCCACTGACGGTGCGTCGCAGTTGCACCGGGATTCCCTGTTCCTCGCCTATGCGCACAATGTGCTCGCGAAACGCCGTATGCGCGATCGTGCGCGCGTCTACGACCGACACGGCCGGCCCCGCTCCCTGCACCGTCGCTTGTCCATGCGAAGGCGTATCCGCCACGTCAAAACAGACGGTGCCTTCGACGGCGATCGCGATAGCGGGTTCCGTTCGATAGGCGACCGGACCCGCTCCGCGCAGTCCAGTTTCCTCCTGTACGGTAAAGGCATAAACAACAGGAAGCGCAAAGCTCTTTTTAATGGTCTCGACCAGCACGGCGCAGCCCACCCGATCGTCGAACGATTTCGCCTTTGCGCGGCGTTCGCCAAGCTCTTCGTATTCTGTGGCAAATACAGCCAGATCGCCGGGCTCAACATAGCTCTCCGCCTGCGCGCGGGAACTGGCGCCAATATCGATAAACAACTGGTCAAGACTGAGCGGCTGTTCTCTTTCTTCGCGCTTCTGCAGGTGCACAGCCTTTGAACCGATGACTCCAAACAGCCGCTTGGCCCCGACGCGCACCGGTTTTGCCACGAGGATGCGCGGATCGACTCCGCCGATGGGCCGAAACCGCAACAGACCCTGTTCCTCAATGGCGACAATCATGAAACTGACTTCATCCATATGCGCGGTCAGCAACACTTTGGGCCCCTTGGCTTCCCGGTTCGTCTCAGCAATCAGCGTACCGAGCGCATCGGTATAGACGCGGTCGGCGCAGCCTCTGATTTCCTCGTAAATCAGCTGGCGCACTTCCGATTCGAATCCGGACGGTCCGGAAGCTTCCGTCAATCGTTTAAGTAGCATGTGAGCCCCTCCACAAATGCCATATCCAGGCTGGCGATGAAACGCGCCAGCAGAATGCCGGCGTGCCGCACGTCCGCAAACGCCAACGTTTCTACAGAGGTGTGCATGTAGCGCAGGGGAATCGAAATAAGCGCAGTCGGGATGCCTGCCTGCACAATCTGGATTGGATCTGCGTCTGTTCCTGTGGAACCTTGCGTCACTTCGATCTGGACAGGAATATTGGCGTCCGCAGCCACCTCGCGGAGTCTTGCGAACAGTTTTGGATGAATGCGCGGTCCAAACGAAATGACAGGTCCGTTTCCTAACTTCTGGACAAGATCGGACGCGACGCCAGGCGTTTCGCCGTGGCAGACATCAATCGCCACCGCAAGGTCCGGCTGCAATCGGAAAGCGGCCGTCTGCGCACCTTTGCACCCGACTTCTTCCTGCACGGTGCCGACGGCGTACACATCGGCCGCAAATTGCAGCTTGCGGAGTTCGCTCAGGCAGATCGCAAGGGTCGTGACCCCCGCCCGATTGTCCATCGCTTTGCCTGCGAAACGTCCGTCGATCAGTTCCATTGTGCGTCTTGAGATGGTGATGAAATCGCCGCTGTTCACCAGTTCGCGCACGGAGTCTTCCGACATCGCCAGATCGATAAACAGTTCTTCCAGAGGCACGCTCTTGTTGCGTTCTTCAGGCGACGATAAATGAGGCGGCTTGGAGCCGACCACGCCAACCAGATTGCGCTTTCCGTGCACAACCACCTCCTGTCCGGGCAGCGTACGCGGATCAAATCCTCCCACTTCTGCGACGCGCAGGAAGCCGCCTTTGTCGATGCGCGCCACCATCAGCGCAATTTCATCGGTGTGAGCGGCCAACATGACGCGCGGACGCGGCGCGCTTCCCGCGCCTGCGCAGTGCAGGATCGTATTGCCGATCGCGTCGGTCTCGATCGTGTCTGCCAGACCGTGTGCAGCCTCTCGGAGCAGGCCTGCGGGGTTCGATTCGTCGCCGGGGCCCCCTGTCGCCTCAGTTAGTGATTTGAGCAGTTCTCTTCCATTGAACAAGAACACAGACCTCCAGGTATCCGCAGACAGGCACGCGGAGCAGTGTATATTTGCCAGTTCGTTCAACTGGCGGCATGGGCAACAGGAGAAGAAGGGCCGCTGGATTCCCTGACTCTACCCGCGCATTTCCCGCGCCAACGCGGCGGCGAGTCGCTGCAGTTCGGGCGGCAGCGGGGCGTCCAGAGTCATCGCCTGATTTGTGACAGGGTGCGCGAACGCCAATCGATGCGCGTGTAGGGCATGGCGCGTTCGGCCATCCGGGAGCACGATACTGAATGTCCCATGTGACTCCTTAAAACCATACAAACCGTCACCCAGTACAGGATGCCCGATGTGCGCCAGATGGACGCGAATCTGATGGGTTCTGCCAGTCTCAAGCCCAATCAGCAGTTTCATCGCATCTGTCTGTGCATATACGCGTTCCACCCGCAAGTGGGTGACTGCCGCTTTCCCGTATGGATACACCGCCCGTTTGATGAAAGTTCCCGGAAGCAGGCCAATCGCGGCGTCGATGGTCCGCTCCTCCCGTTCCGCCAACATCCCGCTTGCAAACGCCGTGTACTGCCGGGAAATGGCGTGCGTCTTCAGCGACCTGGACAGTCTCTCATGCGCCAGTTTGTGCTTCGCGATCAGGAGGAGTCCAGAGGTTCCACGATCCAGACGGTGTACAGGCCGAAATGGGTAGGTTTCGCCCCGCAGACGCATGTGGTGGATCACTGCGGACGCGAGCGTTCCCTGACGTTCGTGAGCGGTGGGATGAACGAGCAGTCCG
>JAKADD010000381.1 GCA_021820825.1 Bacillota bacterium | reverse complement strand
GAACCCGACGTACAGGCGTACTTCTGTCGCCGCCCCGAAGAGACGCGGGGGGCCGATGCGGTGATTCTCCCAGGCACCAAGAGCACGATGGGTGATCTGGAGTGGCTCTGGGTAAATGGCTGGATGGATGCGCTGCGCACAGCCCGGGCGGATGGCGTCTGGTTATTTGGCATTTGCGGCGGGTACCAGATGTTGGGCTCTCGAGTGTACGATCCCCATCTTCAGGAAGCGGACAGCGCAGAAAGTTCCGGGCTGGGTGTTTTTGATACGGTCACCACGATCTCTGCTGAAAAGGTCACAGTGTTGGTGAACGGTGAGCTTTCTG
Source organism: Bacillota bacterium (assembly GCA_021820825.1). The sequence continues at coordinate 2,686 of JAKADD010000381.1, read as the reverse complement.
GGAACTTCACCGGCATCCCGGTAGCGGGATACGAGATTCATATGGGGCAAACGGTGCATGGCGCTGCGCGCTGTCCGTTTGCGCAAACGCGGCGCGTGTCCGACGCAAACAGCCAGATGGAGGGCGACGTTTCCGCTGACGGCAGGACGATTGGCACCTATTTGCATGGAATTTTCCACAATGATGTGTTTCGCACAACATGGCTCAACAGTATTCGCCGTGAAAAGGGCATGCCTGAACTGGCGGGGGTGTCTGTTTCGTTGCAGGAGGTGCGCGAGGGCGCCTACAATCATCTGGAGACCGTTGTGCGCGCGCATCTTGATCTGGATTATCTGTACCGACTGCTGGACTGACAAAGGGGAGGAATCGCGATGCGTATTTATACGCGCGGCGGCGATCAGGGGAAAACAGGGTTGATTGGCGGCGCCCGCCGCTACAAGGATGATGTGCGGGTGGAAGCGTATGGAACAGTGGATGAGGCGGGGGCTTTCATCGGTCTCGCCGTCAGCCAGCTTGATGCGGAGCGGGATGCGGACATTCAGGGTCTGCTCATTCAGGTGCAGCAGAGTTTATGGGATGTGGGCGCCGATCTGGCAGCCGCGTCCCAGGAGAAGTACACATTTCGAACACCGGACGAAGCGGCGGCGGAATTGGAACCGCACATCGACCGCTATAAAGAAGAAGCCGAACAGGTCAAAAAATTCGTGCTGCGCGGCGGTGTGCAGCCGTCCGCCAGCTTGCACGTCGCCTGTACGGTCGTGCGCCGCGCAGAACGGCGGGTGGTCAGCCTGATGCAGCAGGAGTCCATTCATCCGCCGACGCTCAAGTACCTCAATCGGCTGTCCGATCTGTTGTTTGTGTTGGCCCGAACCGTCAATGCAAGAGCCAGCAAAAGTGATGTTGTCTACCAAAACAGCACGGATGTGTTTCGCAACTGACGGGCAGATTGATGCGCAGGGAAGTCTTTGCGGCGAAACGAAAGGATTATGGTCTATGACGGTAGCGTTTGTATTCGGCGGCGCACGCAGCGGCAAGAGCGCGGTCGCTGAGCGGTTGGCCGTTTCAGCTCAAAAAGGGGAACCGGGTTCCGTTCTCTATATCGCCACGGCACAGGTTAGCGATGAGGAAATGGCTGAGCGTATCGGAAGGCATAAAGCCGCGCGTACGCCTGACTGGCTGACCGTGGAGGAACCCTTGCAGGTGGCCGCCGAGGTGAGAAAGCACGTTGCTGCGCCGGTGATTCTCATCGATTGCCTGTCTCTGCTCGTCAATAACTGGATGTTTCTGGAGTCCTGCGATGACGCGGCATTCGCGCAACGAAAACAGGATTTGCTCGCAGCCTTGCAGGGGCATCCTGGGCTGGTCATCTGCGTGAGCAATGAAGTCGGCCAGGGCATCGTTCCCGCCGATGCGCTGACCCGACAGTACAGGGACTGGCTGGGCTGGCTCAATCAGGCGGTTGCCGCCGTCGCCAGTTCCGTCTACTGGGTTGCGGCAGGCATCCCCGTAGACCTGCGGGCGTTTGAGGCGCAGCTATGAATGCGCTTCTGCTGGCGGGCGCAGCGCTGTTTTGCGATCGGCTGTTCGGAGATCCGATCTGGCTTCCGCACCCTGTGGCGGGTATGGGGCGTCTCATCAAAGCGCTGGAGGGCGCCCTGAACCGGCCGCAAACGGGTTCTGTGGCAAGGCGCTTTTTGGGCGTCGTGACTGTGTGCTGCACCATCGGCGTCACCTGGACTGTGTCCTTCGCTGTCTTGCGCTGGGCGCTTTTGCTGTCGCCCTGGGTGTTTGCGGCGTCGTCGTTGGGTCTGACGTGGACGACACTGGCTTGGAAAGGGCTGCGGACGGCGGGCGAGAATGTGTACAGGGCGCTGACCGAACAGGGGCTTTTGGAGGCTCGCCAGCAGATTGGGCGGTATGTCGGGCGGGAAACGGGTGCACTCAGCGCTGCGGATGTGATCCGCGCCGCGGTGGAGACGGTGGCTGAGAACACAGTCGACGCCGTGGTCTCCCCGCTCTTCTTTGCGTGTCTTGGCGGTGCTCCACTGGCCCTTGTGTACCGGGCGATCAACACGATGGACAGCATGCTCGGCCACCGCGACGAACGATATCGGGATTTTGGCTGGGCGGCGGCGCGGCTCGATGATGTGGTCAACTATGTTCCCGCCCGCTTGTGCGGCGGGTTGCTGCTGGCCGCCATCTGGCTGTCCGGGTTGCCGGCGGGCAGGGCGTGGCGTGTCATGCGCCGGGATGCGCACAGGCACCCGAGCCCCAACGGGGGGATCCCGGAGTCACTTGCGGCCGGGGCTCTGGGGGTGCAACTGGGCGGCGTCAACGTGTACGGCGGCGTACCGCAGAGGCGCGCTCTGCTGGGAGATCCGTTGCGCGGTCTCGAACCCGGAGACATTCGCAGCACCGTCCGCATTCTTGAGTGGCTGGGATGGCTTTGTCTGGCGCTCGTCGCCGGCGGCGGTCTGCTGGGGAACATGTGATAATCCGAATTTCGGCAGGCGAATGCAGGGCGGACTTTATCACATGTTCCCGAGTCGCGCGTCTTTGAACAGTTGCTGTCCGGGAAGGAGCCAAACGATTGGGAAGGTCTTTATATAGGCAGACGATCCTGGCCATTCAGTTCGCCACGGTGTTTCCCACACCGCAACTGGGCGACGTCACAGAGGATGAAATG
>JAKADD010000380.1 GCA_021820825.1 Bacillota bacterium | reverse complement strand
GCGTTCGTATCCGAAAAATTCCTGCATGAGATCCAGCATTCCTTCTAAAGCCATCATCGTCGCTTCATTTAAATCCTCATGGAACCCGAAAGCAATCCAGTGCGACGGAGTCTTGGCTCTCGGCATGGAGAGCCGGATATCTTCCCGCAAGAAAAATGTAAGATCGACCACGTCCATCGGACATTCCAGAGCGGGAACGGCCACCTCCCCATCCCCCTGCACAGCATGCCCGTCCCCTACAGAAAAGAGCCCTCCAGGAACAGCGATGGGCAGAAACAGCGAACTGCCCGCAATCAGTTCTTTGCAGTCGATATTCCCCCCGCAAAATCGCGGCGGATTTGTGGGGTGCAGTCCTGGTTCGGCAGGCGGCATACCCATCAAGCCCATGAACGGACGCAGCGCCACCTTGTGTCCCAGATTGCTCATTCCCATCATCATTGCCTTATCCAGTGTCCAGTTGAGGCGAAATGTCTCTCCATCCTCGAGCCCCAGCCGCTTGTTCACCGGATGGTCGAATCCGCCTGCGCGTGTATAACCCCAAGCCCCTGGTTGCACGTCGTTAATTCTAATTTGCAGCGTCATTCCCGGTTTTGCGCCCTTCAAAGCGACAGGGCCGCACAGCGCATGGCCTGGTTCGCTTGGTTCAAACCGCTTTCGCGTTCCGTCTGCTGCGAACGGCTCCATTCCCCACCCTGCATCCAGTGTGCGAAAACGAACCGTATCGCCCGAATCGACCGTCAAAACGGGCGGCCGCTCATTTGAAAAAGCTCCATGCACCGTACCCGGCGCCGGTTCTATGTAATAGATGCCCACAACAGCAACTCACCTCGCAGAGTGTTCTGAATTTCATATTAGCATACGGTTACGGCGTTCGTGGATGCGTCAGTAAACGAACGGATGCGGCTTCCAGATGGTCGCCTGTTCTTCGTCATGGCCAAAAAAAACTTTGGCGTTTTCGTCTTTGGCCAGGCGCGTCAGCCGCGCCACAGACTCGCGAGCCGCCGCCGCGTCGTGGACGGCGAACGGAACGTCTTCTTCAAAGTTGGCGCGACAATACGCGGCGTCTATGGTCAACAACACACTCCCGGACGCCTTTGTGCGAATCAAAACGGACTGGTGACCTGGCGTATGTCCGGGCGTCGCCAGCGCCATGACTCCCGGCGCAATCTCCGTGTCTCCGTTCACAAATCGATAATTCAGGCCGGGATCTTTACAGAAGTCAAAGTAGTCATCCTGCCGCATGGCAGCCTCGTATTCCGCCTGTTGGACGATGATCTCCGTGTCAGGAAACAGCTGATTTCCGCCAGCGTGGTCAAAATGCCAATGTGTGCTGACGATCCCCAGCAAATCCTGCGCACTGTACCCAATGCGCGCCAGGATGCGGGTGACAAGGTCGTCCTCGGTCATCTGCGGCACAATACGCCCGTCTTCTTCTGTTCCTTTAAATAATCCATTCGAGTCGGCTATACAGACAGCAGGCATCCCTGTGTCGATCAGGATCGGACCGTCCGGTGTCTCGATCAAGTAGCACCAAATGGGCAAACGAGTCAGTTCACCCGGCTGCCTTCGTGTGTCGAGCGCACTCCGGTCGATAAGGCAATGCCCGGCCGGCAATAGATACAGCTTGTTGTCAGACAATGAAAACGCCCCTTTGCGCAAAAAATTGGATTACTTGGATTACAGCGTGCGAATGACACCCCCGTCTGCCAATATGGTCTGTCCCGTCATGTAAGAGTTGGCCGGCGATAAAAGAAACGCAGCGAGTTTGCCGAACTCATCCGGTGTGCCGTAACGGCCCAGCGGAATGCGGGACTCTTCGTCAGCCTGAATCTCCGCGACCGAACGGCCTTCCAATTCGGCGCGTCTGCCATCCAGCCACTTGACGCGATCCGTGTGAATTCGCCCCGGCGCCAAGTTCACAACCTGAATGTTTTCTGGCGCCAGTTCCAGCGCAAGCGTCTTCAGCATCGCCATCGTTCCAGTGCGTATCGTGTTCGATAAAATCAGGTTGGGAATGGGCTGTTTGACCGCCATCGATGAAACGTTCAGTATGCGCCCCCCGCCTCTCCTCCGGAAAATAGGCAATGTTGCCCGTACGAGGCGGACTACGCTGAGCAAGTTCAAATTGACCGCGTTCAACCATTGCTCATCGCTAATCTGCTCAAATAATCCGGTAGGCGGCCCCCCGGCATTGGTCACCAAAATATCGATGCCGCCAAGAACCCGATCCGCTTCGGATACAAGAGCAGAAATATCCTCTGCGCTGGTGACATCCGCCGCTATCCCCTGCACCGCATCAGAGGACGCGTTGGCAAGCGCGCTGATTTGCGCGGACACTTCCCGCAACAGGTCGGATCGACGGCTTGAGATAACCACGCGACAGCCCTCTTGCGCCAGATTGGTTGCGATAGCCCGCCCCAGACCCTGTGACGCCGCTGTCACCAGAGCGCATTTTCCTTCCAGACCCAACTGCATTAAAATTCCTCCTTCTTGCGCAACGCCTCGTCCATCATGTCGCGATAGCCGCCAGCTTATCATAGGTAACGGCGCCGTGCGGAACGTTCGGAGGAACAACATAGACGTCACCCTTGCGAATCAACCGTTTGACTCCATTTAGTTCGAACTCGTACTCGTCTTCAATTATAGTCACTATTTGTTCTTCTGTGTGCGAATGGACAGGCACAACACGAATCGGTTCCATATGATGCCTTAACGATGTCGTATAAAGCAAGCGTTCGTAGAATGGCGGATAAGGTAGTCATGGGGGATGAGTGTCACCCGATGAACAACGATCTGGCTCAACGCTACATCCGATTGTCATCAATCATCAGGAAAAGAGTGCGGCAATCTTTCTTTGGCCGCTTTCAATTCTCACGGGGAAATTTCACGGCGAGGACCACAACGTCATAGGGTTCAATAGTAGGCCTTCTGTCTCCATCGCAAACTGAGCGATGAAATCAAAGGTTTCTTCTGGGATAAAATGAGGATTTTGAAACGAAAGCAGCGTCAACTGTATTGGCTCTGGCCAA
>JAKADD010000379.1 GCA_021820825.1 Bacillota bacterium | reverse complement strand
GGTCGACATTCAATTTATCGCGCATCACACAGAGGCGCGGGTGGTGACGGAACAGGAATTTTTCACCAGAGGGGAGAGCGGCGGTACGATTTGTTCTTCTGCGTACCAGAAGGCGCTCGATATGATCGCAGATCGCTACTCGCCGTCTCTGTACAACATTTACCCCGTGCATTTTTCCGATGGCGACAACCTGACGTCGGACAACGATCGCTGCATGAAACTCGTTCATGAACTGATGGAGGTGTGCAATGTATTTGGGTATGGCGAGATCAATCAATACAACTGCGCATGACGGACACGCGACACCAAGAGCGCTCAGACGCGCAGATATACTTCCAGTGTAAAATGATCCGGCTCTCGCCACTCTTTGGGTCGTGTGTAGACAATGGTTTCAATCAGTTGCCGCAGCAGACGATTCTGCAGGGCTGGCGTCGGCGCAACCTCGTAGATCGCCGTCACCCGCAGGTCTTCATCTGTTGCAGGCGTTGCAGGCAGCGCTTCGGCGGACGCCGCAATATCCATAAGCTTTGATCGCAGCGCGGCCAAGTCGAGTTCAGCATCGCGCAGCCGATCACTGACTCCGCGTCTGCGTTCAGCAAACGTGGGGGCGTCGTACACGCCGCGTTCGAGCAAGTCGTGCAAAGCGCTGTGCTGGCCGTGCAGTTCTGTACAGTGCTGTTCAAGGTCGGAGATCAGTCTGCGCAGCACCGTCTCCTGGGCGTCCGCGGAGACGGTGTGCGCGCTGCGTCTGCCGCCTGCGTCGATTTTTCGCGCTGGAACACCGAGTCTGGCGAGCACAGCGTGCTCGCCGCGCTCGCCGCGCTCACCGTGCTCACCGGGCTTGCTGTGCTCACCGTGCTCACCGGGCATGCTGTGCTCGCCGCCCGCGGCGCTGACATGCGCCGGTATGCGCAGTTCCCGCAGCAATGGAAGCAGCGCTGCCAGCAAGCGCTCTTCCACAATCTCAAAGCGGGCGGAACGAGTGCGGCAGCCGGGAGTCAGACACAGCAGACTGTTGTGAGGTCGATCGCGGGTCGGTCGCCGTTGCATGACACGTCCGCATGCGGAACACACGATGAGTCCGGCGAGTGGATTGACAAGGCTGCGCTGCCGGGCCACTCGGGGCTGGCGGACGCTGTGGCTCAGACAGCGCCTGTATGTGTCTTCGTCAACCAGCGGTTCATGGGCGTTCAGACACAGCGTCTGCTCGTCTTCGCGCGTGCGAACCCTGCTGTACCCTCCGCGCGGCCCGGTTTTTTTATAGCGGAAAAATCCCCAGCGAATGTGACCGCGGTATACCGGATTTTGCAGGATGGAGTAGATGGTGGAACGATTCCAGCGGGTCTTTCCGGTCGGTGTCAGAATACCCATTTCCGACAGCTGCGCGCTGATTCGCGACGCGCCGTGACCGTCTGCCGCTAGGGAGAAGATCATCCGTACGACAGGCGCGGTTTCCGCATCCGGACGCAGCCGCAGTCCATCATCGCGCGTGTAGCCATACGCTGGTTTGCGGCTGACGCTCTTGCCGTCGCCGGCGCTCTGACGCCTTCCGCGCTGAATGCGCCGCGTGATGATCTTGAGCTCGCGGCGCGCCAGAAAGGCCTCAAACTCACTCCACTCTTCATCAAACTCATCCTGCAGATCGTAGACTTTGCGAGGTGTGATGATCAGAGTGCCGGAGGATTTGAAGGTGTCCTGAATAATTCCCTGATCAACCATATTGCCGCGTCCCAGTCGGTCGATGTCCATGACGAGCACTGCTTCGTAGTTCCCGTTCTGCACTGCGTGCAACAGATCCTGCATAGCGGGACGGTCCAGGATGCGTTCCCCTGAAACGATTTCTTCGTAGACGCCTGTGATGCGGTGGCGGTATTGCTCCGCCAGCGCGGTCAGGGCGCGCCTGTGCCGGGACAGCGTTTCCCCTTCGCCCCGCCCCTCTGCCTCCAGATCCGCCCGCGATTTGCGCAGATAGACTGCCACCCGTTGCAGTTCAGTCGGATACATCGCCACACTCATCACCCTCTCCTGTATCCTACGACACGGTTGCTCCGATTATTTGCGCATCAGGTCCAGGTTTCGTCACATACAGTTCCTATAAAGGGGGAGCGCGTATGTCAGAGGAGACGATTCGGCATGGACACAGTGTGGTAACGGTGCATAGTCGGGGATACATCGCCCTGAGTGAGGACCAGCAGGCGCAGTGGCTGGCGCGGCAGCTGGAGGCGGGCGACGGTGCGGCCCAGGCCATCGTGGACGCCGCGCTTGCAGTCCTGCTGGAGACGCGGCGCAACAGTGCAGACAGCGCACGCTGAGAATTGCTCTGGAAGCGATCGCTGTGGCCATCGTTTTTTAACTTGCATTAGGATACAATCAATATTAAAACTATCACATAGACATTGGGTTGATTGGGGGAGAGCATTGATGTCTTTACAGAGCACATCCGCTCCTGAATCGCGTGCAGTCGCGGTCACGATCGCATATGTGACGTTTGCGTTCACTCTTGGCGCCGCCTGGTTCGTGCTGGCGCCGCTGATACCGGCTCTCATCGCTCAACTGCATGCTTCGCTCAGTTCGATTCTGCTGTTCATATCGCTGTACGGTTTTGCAATGATTGTCTTCAGCATGCCGGCCGCGTGGTGGGCCCGCAAGGATGGCGTATCGCCAGTTCTGCGCACCGCCATTGTACTCTCTTTCGTCGGTCTGGGAGGACGCGTATTTGCGCCCTCGTACAGTTGGTTCTTCCTTGCCCAGGCGATTGCCGCGATTGCCTATCCCATGCTGATCTCGCCAGTCGGGGCCGTCCTGCGGCGCGCCCGCCTCACACACTGGCGCGCGGCCACCGGTCTCACGATTGGCATGCTTTTTTTTGGGATGTCGATGGGCGCTTTTTTTGGACCCGTACTTCTGGCCGCGTTTGGACTGACAGGAACGCTCATATTCACCTGGATCCTCAATGCGCTTGTGGGTGTGTTTCTGTTTTCGGCGGTCAATAAAATCCCGGCGGAGCAAGCGGGAGTTGGGGAGAACGGC
>JAKADD010000378.1 GCA_021820825.1 Bacillota bacterium | reverse complement strand
AATTGCGCCGGAACGCGCCGGGTCCCTTGGCAACTCCAGAAAGACGCCGGAACGGGCGGTCGCCATTTGCGGTTTGTACTGCTTGCACATGATCGTCGCCAGCATCTTCTCAGAAAACGCAGGGCGACTGGCCAGCAACAGACGATTTTCATCCACATCAAGCTGAGTGCAGTCAGCCGTCAGCCCAGTCGGCAAATGGGTGGCGATTGCCCCCGCCAGGTCGCGGCCCCAGTATGTCGCTCCAATCAGGACGATCTCGGGTTTCGCAGTGGCAATCACATGCAGACAAATCTGGCTGTAGGGCCTGGTTCGATAATCGCGAAGTTCTTCTGAATCGCACAGGTAGACCTTGTCCGCTCCGCGATAAATGGCCTCCTGCGCCAGAGCGCCTACATCGGAGCCGATGACGACGGCCATCAGTTCCGTGTTCAGTTTCTGCGCCAGTTTGCGCCCCTCGCCGAGCAGTTGCCACGATACTTTTTTTGCCGTTCCAGCCCGCTGTTCCACGACGATCATGATGCCGTTGTAATCCGAGAAATCCGGCGCATCAATAACGATCTTCTCACGCCGCGGTTTGGCTCCCGCAGCAGGTTGCCCTGCAGCAGCGTCAACTCCTGTGACCTGTTCTGCTTCCATGTAGACTCCTCCTATGCCCAGCCCAAGCGGGTTGGCAAGTCTGTATTCCACAGTCTGTCGACCAGTGCGGCGCTCAAGGCATCTACTCCGTCAGCCGCGATCATTTCCGTATTCACTTTGCGCGGTTCCGGCACCCACGTCTTGGAGACGATGGTGGGAGACCCCTTGAGACCGATTTTTGCCCGATCAATATCCGGAAAATCGTTGGTTGACCAGACGATGGGTTTGTATTTGGCCGCCCGCAATACCCCAGGCAAACTGGCGCGGCGTGGTTTGTTGAGTTCCGTAAGGACCGTGATCAACACTGGCAGTTTGGTTTTTACAACTTCCACACCGTCTTCCAGATGCCGATGCACAGTAACCGTTCGCTCACCCGGATTCAGTTCGACGACTTTCTCCACGTAGGTCATCTGCTCATAGTCGAGTCGGCAGGCCACGCCAGGTCCGACCTGGCCTGTGTCGCCGTCAAGAGTCTGCTTGCCGCAAAAAACCAAGTCGACGGGTTCCATTTCCGCAGCGACCTTGGTAACGGTCAAGGCAATGACGTACGACGTGGCCAGCGTGTCGGCTCCGGCAAATCCGCGGTCACTGACAAGCACCGCTTCATCGGCGCCCATCGATATACACTGTCGCAACGCCTTTTCTGCGGACGGCGGCCCCATCGATACAACGGTGACGCGCGCGCCCATCTCATCCTTAAAGCGCAGCGCCTCCTCCAGCCCATGTAAATCATAGTAGTTGACAATCGCGGGTACGCCCTGTCTGACAAGAGTGTTTGTTACAGGATCGATGCGAATCTCCCGGCTGTCTGGCACCTGCTTGATGCAGACCACAATGTGCATATATTTTTCCTCCCAACATTGAGTTATTTTTCACATATTACATTGTGAATGATTGCACATAATTGGAAAGCAGATAGTCTATCTTGTACTTATCAGGCACGTACAGGACTACCGCGAATCCTTTCCTTTCTTTGCGTTCAGACTACTCCGATTTGGCCAATTTGGCAACAGGAAATTTTGCCGCTGTTTTTTGGTCCGTACTGCTTACTGTAAATCGCGTTGCAGCAAATCGCAGAGCGCTGGCAACAACGCCGCGTAGCGAAACGAAAAACCAGCTGCGAGCGCTTTTTCCGGAATCACGCGCTGTCCAGTCAGGACAAGATCAGCCATCTCACCGAGCAGCGCCCGTAAGGCGAACGCGGGAACCGGCGCAAAGTGGGGAACACGAAGAACCTTCGCAAGCGTCCTCCCGAACTCCTGCATTTGAACAGGTTCCGGCGCCGTGACGTTCAGGGCTCCAGCGATATGCGTCTGATCCAGGCTCCAGAGAATCATGCGCACGGCGTCCTCAATGTGAATCCAGGACACCCACTGGCGCCCCGAGCCGATCGGCCCACCCAGGTAAAACCGGTATGGCAACGCCAGCTTGCCAAGCGCGCCTCCGTCGGCGCCGAGAACCACTCCAAACCGCGCGCAGACCACACGCGTTCCGAACTCCCTGGCGCGATTCGCCGCGCGCTCCCACATGGCCGTCACGTCAGTCAGGAAATCGCGGCTCTCAGGCTCGCTCTGCTCGGTGAACGCGCCCGTTTCACTGGCGCCGTAATAGCCGATTGCAGAAGCGCTCACCAACACTTCAGGCCGTGCGTCCAGTTGCCCGATCAGATCTGTCACGTGATTCGTCGCGCTCTGCCGACTCGCAAAAATTGCGCGTTTGCGGGCAGCTGTCCAGCGGGCGCTGAGCGGTTCGCCCGCGAGATTGACGACTGCGTCAACGCGCACCCGCGAGGCGACGTTCCTACTGTTCAGATCCACAGCGATCACCGCGTGGCCAAACATTTCCTCCGCCTGTGCGGGATTTCTGGACGCCACAACCACATTGTCGCCGCGATCCAGCAACTGTCGAATGAGGTGTCTGCCTATAAAACCGGTTCCGCCCGTTACCAGCACACTGGCCACATCAAAACGCCCCCTCCTGCTGCAGTACGGAAAAGCAGTGCGCGACTGAAATGCACGCCTGTCAATGCTCGCCTGTCAGTGCGCGACAGCAGTGCACGACTGCAATGCGCGTGTGCAAAGCGCGCCTGCAATGCGCGACAGTCGGTCGACTAGTGCGTTTCGTTTGCCAACGTGCAACCGTGCGAAAGAACGGTGTTTCTGACCGCTTCCGCCGCTGCCACGGCGGTTGGTCCATCGCCGTGAACACAGATCGTGTCGACTGTCACGGCCAGCGTTTCGCCCGTTCTGCAGAGGATGGCGCCTGTTTGCAAGGTCTGGCGCAGTCGCTGCGCCATCACGCCGGGATCGTGCAGCAGCGCAAGCGGATGGGAGCGGTTGGTCAGTGTTCCATCAGACTCATAATTGCGATCCGCAAATATCTCCTGCCATACCGTCTGCCCGACCGCAGTCGCC
>JAKADD010000377.1 GCA_021820825.1 Bacillota bacterium | reverse complement strand
CCGTTGCCGCACCAGCGCTAGCGCCAGCCGTCTCCAGCGTTTCACGCAACGCTTCCGGCACCTCTTCTTCCGGCAACGCTTTCTCCAGTACAGTGAGCAGATCCGGCTCTCCCTCTGACGTATGAATCAGATACGAGGCGAGCAGAGTGTCAAACAGGTGCGGGCAGACCTGTTCAGGAGTCTGCGCCAGTTCCGCAAGAACGCCTCGCACCATCAGGGCCTTGCTGTCAAAGACAACCTTGACGGCGTCGTTTTTCAGGAACGCTTCAAGTGCGTTCTTCATCTCTGCATCCTGCAACAGCTCATCCGAAAGTGGGACATAAAATGCACCATCCCGATGCGCGATCGCCATCCCGCGCCATGTGCCAGTTTGATAACTCCCCTGCAGATCGATCAATACGGCAAAGACGTCAGTGACTCCCTGCACCCGTCGACTGAATTCCTCCCACGACACAACCTGGTCGTTTGCAAAACCGTCCGCTCCGGCGCCGGAGTCCGGTTTCCTGGCCGTGTTTGCGTCCTCGGCCTGGTTCGCATCCCTGACCGTGGTTGCGTCCTTGGCCCGGTTCGCATCCCTGGCCGTGGTTACGTCCTTGGCCCGATTCGCATCCCTGACCGAGGTTGCGTTCTCGCCAGAGTCTGCGTTTCCGCCAGAGTCAGCTTCCACGCCCTGGCCGACGCCAGCAGTTGGATTCGCTTCCACGCCAGAATGCGCATCCACAGCCGGATTTGCGCCAGCACCATTCCAGGCTGGAATCCGCGCCAGCAGAGAGCGAAATTCATACTGCCGAAACGCCGCCTTGACTTCATCGATCACATAGCCCTCATACCGCAAGTCTGCGGGACCGAGTTGCAGCGGAACCTGACAGTTGATCGTGGCCAGACGTTTTGACAACAGGGCAAGTTCCCTGTTGTCGCGCAGCCGTTCCTGCAGTTTATTCCCACTGATCTCAGCGATGTGGTCAAGAACTGTTTCAACTGAACCGTATGCGCCGAGCAGTTTGATTGCCGTCTTTTCGCCGACTCCCGGAACACCAGGGATGTTGTCCGACGAGTCGCCCATCAGACCTTTCAGATCGATGATCTGCTTTGGCGTCAGCGAGTAACGCTCAAACACCGCCGCCGGATCGTACCGCACAATATCCGTCGTACCCTTGCGCGTCATGCCAGCCGTGATGTGATCAGAAACAAGTTGCAGCAGATCCTTGTCCCCGGAAACGACAAATACGTCAAAGTCATCCGATCTCGCGGCTGTCGCCAGTGTTCCTATGATATCGTCGGCTTCGTAAGTTTCCAGTTCCAGAGCCGGTATCCGAAAATAGCCAAGCAGATCCCGCGCCATCTGGAACTGTCCGGAAAGCTCCTGCGGCGTCGCCTGGCGCTTCCCCTTGTATTCTGGAAATTCGCTGTGCCTGAAGGTAATCTTTCCTTTATCAAACGCCACAGCCACGTGCGTCGGCCGCTCATCTGCCAGCAGTTTCAGCAGCATCATCGCAAGGCCGTACACCGCGTTTGTATAGAGACCACTGGCGGTGGAAAGCAGCGGAACTCCATAAAAGGCGCGGTAAAGCACGCTGTTCCCATCGATCAGCAGCAGTTTGCCGCGTGCGCCGTCAGTTTTTTTCAAAATCTTCTCGCTATCCAGGCCAGCCAAAACAACCCTCTCCAATCGAGCACACGGCTATCGAAACCCATTTTCGCCATTGTAACATAGAAACAGCGCCCGCTCGATCAATACGAGGAGCGCCATGCATGAGTCTGTGAAGTTATGTCTGCAACTTTCGTGATCGCTCACACTGCCAGCAATTTCAGAAATTCACGCATGAATCCTGGCAGATCAGGCCACGCCTGCGCGGTCACCAGATTGTCTTCGACGTATGGGGCAGAAGTCGCGTATGTGGCTCCGCACGATTCGACATCCGGGCGACAGGCTGGGTACGCCGTCAGTGTGCGGTCTTTCAGATATTCGCGAACGGTTGCCAGCACTTGCGATCCATGACAGATGGAAGCCACCGGTTTCCCCGTTTCAAAAAAGTGCGCGACGATTCCAGGCAGGTGCGGATCCAGGCGAATGTATTCCGGCGCGCGTCCGCCAGGGATAATCAGCGCGTCAAAGTCAGCGGCGTTCACATCCGCAAACGCCGCGTGAGCGTCAAGTCCGTAACCCGGCTTCTCAGTATACGTGTCCATATGCGCTTCAAAATCGTGAACGACCGTTTGCAACCGCTTCTTTCTGGGAGCTGCGATCACACACGAAAACCCTTCTTCCAGACACCGATAGTACGGGTAGATCACTTCCAGAGCCTCCACCGCGTCTCCCGTCACAATCAGTATGTTCTTTGCCAAATTCACTCACCATCCTTTTTTAAAATTGCCTGTCCAAATGCACTGTTTCCGACAGACAGAGTCGTGACAGAACAGCCCGTCAGGCTTCTTTCTCCATTATATTCTGATTTCCGGCAAATTGTCAGGTGAATACCCGACGTCGCCCGTTTCTCACTTCACAGTCGCGCCTCCATGCAGAAAAGGGCGCCTTTTGCGCCCTTCCACCTTCACAACCCCTGCTGTTCGTTTCCCATGTTGCCGTCAGCGCTCTCGCGCTTCCGCCAGATCCCTGATTTGCAGCTGTTTTCTTCAGGGCAAAACGCTACAGATTCCGAATCACAGCGTCGGCAAACTCTGAGGTCTTGACTTCCTTTGCCCCCTCCATGAGACGGGCAAAGTCATATGTGACGACTTTTTGCTGTATTGTCTTTTGCAGCGCTGCGACAATTGCGTCAGCCGCTTCCTGCCAGCCAAGGTGTTCAAGCATCATCACACCGGACAGTATGACTGAGCCAGGATTGACCTTGTCGAGATCCGCGTATTTCGGCGCCGTTCCGTGAGTCGCTTCAAATACGGCATGTCCTGTCACATAGTTGATGTTGGCGCCTGGCGCAATGCCGATACCCCCGACTTGCGCCGCGAGCGCGTCGGAGATGTAGTCACCATTCAGATTCATGGTTGCGACAACTTCGAATTCAGCCGGGCGGGTGAGCGCCTGTTGCAGGAAAA
>JAKADD010000376.1 GCA_021820825.1 Bacillota bacterium | reverse complement strand
TTGCCTTCCATATTTCAACCCCTCATGATCAATGTTTGTAATAATGAAATGAAATGTTGCGTCAATCCCGTGAACGTTCGATTTCAACCCCGACTGTCTCAAATACGCCCGCTATCGGAGCTCCTGGTTTCTCGACGCGAACATGCAAGCGATCGATCATGGCGTATTCTCTGAGTAAAATTGAAGCGATATCCTCGGCAACTGCCTCTACCAGTTTTTTTGGGGGCCCTTCTACCACCGTCCGAATTATATTATACACATCTGCATAGTTCACTGTAAGCGCCAGGTCATCCGCTTGACCAGCTCTGCGCAAATTACAGTCCAATTCCACGGACACCAGAAATCTCTGACCCAGTTTGGTCTCCTCTGCAAATACACCATGCCGTCCAAAAAAAGGCATGCCAACCATCATGATCTTGTCTGTCATCTTGTTTTCTCCCCCTGCCCCCGCATATAGGCGGCTGCCGCCGCTCCCGCCACATAACCCGTTGAAAAGGCTACAGTGATATTATACCCCCCTGTATGTGCGTGCACATCCATTATTTCACCAGCGAAAAATAACCCCGGAGCGAGCTTCGACTGCATGGTTCGTGGATCGATTCCTTTCAAACTGACCCCGCCCCCCGTCACCGTGGCTCTTCCGAGTCCAAGAGTACCTGCAATGGCAATCGGAAACTCCTTTAGAAACTCATACACGCTCTCCAGTTGCCTATTTCCCACTTCGGAGGCAATCTGATCTGCAACAAACCCCATACTGCGCCATACGGCATCCAGAAGGCGTTCCGCCGCCACATCTTTCAGGATTGTCCGGAAGCTGCGACGCGGATGTTCCGAGATCAGCTTCCAGATGTTCCCGACAAACTGTTCGCGAGTAACGGCGGGCATGGTGTCAATTGCGAGTTTTAACGGAGTGTCTGGATACTTTTGCATCAACTTTACAGCATACTGACTCACCCGCAGAGCCGCAGGACCGGACAGACCAAAGTGGGTAAAAAGCAGGTCACCTTCTTCACGGGTTACGACCTTATTGCGCGGGTCGTAAAGAGTCAGCACAATCGCGCGCAGTGACAGGCCCTGAAGGTGTTTCTCTGTAATAAGAGGATCGTTAGAAACAAGCGGCACCGACGTCGGATACGGAGACACGAGGGTGTGTCCAAACCTCTGTGCAAACACATAGCCGTCTCCCGTCGATCCCGTATCAGGCGCTGAACAGCCGCCAGAAGCCACTATGACTGCGCCCGCTCTTATGACGTCAGCGTTCTGTTGCAGTTCGATGCGGTACGCACCTGAGTCCTGTTCGAATTCCAGAGCGCTGACTGCTGAATTCAATCGAACATCGACAGCGAGCGCGGACAATTCCCCGACCAAAGCGTTTAACACGGTCGCCGCCTTATCCGTTACCGGGAACATGCGCCCGCGATCCTCTTCCTTAAGCGCTACTCCGAGCTCTGTGAAAAAAGAGATTATATCGTCACTCGACCATTTCGCCAATGAACTGTACAGAAATCTCCCGTTGCCAGGGATGTTCTCAATAATGTGGTCAGTGCCTCGCGCATTGGTCACATTGCATCGCCCGCCGCCCGAAATGAGCAGTTTCCTTCCCAAACGGTCACCCTTTTCCAGCAGTACAGCAGGAATTCCCTGCCGTGCAGCGCCGATTGCGGCCATCAGTCCGGCAGGCCCCCCGCCAATAACAACCACTGGCAATGCGGTTGATGAATCTGTCAAAACGCGCACCCCGTTCCCTGAGTTTGAGCTTGCCATAGAGTGATGGTATCATGTCTCATTGTAGTCATGTTCATTGAAGTCATGTCCATTGTAGTATAGAGGAGATGGAGTATCCTGATCACGCGCGCCGACCGCTTAAAGCATATATCATCCGCCGTATTCTTTGAACTCGAAGCAGTAAAACGGAGCCTTGCAGAGCGCGGAGTTCCTGTGGTTGATCTGGGGATCGGGTCGCCCGACATGCCTCCTGCCCCACATGTGCGAGAGGCATTTTCACAGGCCCTGTTGCAGCCAGACGCGTTTGGTTATCCAACGACGCAGGGAACAGGATCATTCAGAGAAGCAGCCAGTACATTTCTGTCTGCGCGCTACGGTGTAACGACGGATCCAGTCCACGAAATTCTCACACTGATGGGCGCCCAGGATGGATTGGCACACCTGGCGCTTGCTTTGATCAACCCAGGAGACATTGTGCTCATCCCCGACCCCGGCTATCCCATTTACGAGGTCTCCGTACATCTGGCCGGCGGCGTTCCCTACCATCTGCCACTGCTCGCTGAGCGCGGGTACCTGCCGGATTTTTCCGAAGTGCCTGCCGCTGTCCTTGCGAGCGCTAAAATGATGATTCTCAATTACCCCGGAAATCCCGTTACCGCCATCGTGGAACAGGAGTTTTTTGCTCAAGTTGTCGATGTGGCGAGGCGCCATGACATCATGGTGGTTCATGACGCCGCATACATTGAACTCCTGTTTGACGGCGTTCATTCCCCGTCGTTTCTGGCAACGCCAGGAGCGTTTGACGTAGGGATTGAACTGCACTCGCTTTCCAAGACATTTCATTTCGCTGGACCTCGCCTTGCATTTGCAGCGGGGAACCGGGATATTCTCAGTGCGTTACAGGTGGTCAAATCCAATATCGACTATGGCGTCTTTCGCGCCACGCAAGCTGCTGGAGCAGCGGCTCTGACGAATGCCGATGAGTCTATTGCCGCCATGCGCCGCCAGTACACAGCGCGCCGTGACATTTTCATCGCTGCATTGGCGGCGTCCGGCTGGAAGTTGACGCCGCCGTCTGCAACCATGTTCGTGTGGGCGCCCATTCCTGACGGCATGGATTCCCGTCAATTTGCCAGGAGACTGCTGGAACAGACGGCTGTCGCCTGTGTTCCCGGCATCGGATTCGGCGCTCACGGCGAAGGCTACGCCAGGTTTGCACTTGTCCGCCCAACCGATGTGTTGCAGGACGCGGCAATGCGCATCGGTCAATTTCTCTCGGGCCTTCCTTGATAGACAAAGACAGACAAAGAAAAAATGCCCGCGCAGGCATCTTAAAAAATTCATCATCAC
>JAKADD010000375.1 GCA_021820825.1 Bacillota bacterium | reverse complement strand
AGGTCGCAGTACGTGGGCCGCGGTATTCATCAGGGTCACGGACTCCCCGACGTCCATCTTCATATCATTGACGATCATGTCGAACTCACCCGCATGGCGCAGATAGGACTGCGCAGTTTCACGATGGTGTACAACCAGTTCGTCTGCCTGGAGCGACGGCGCCAGTTCCGCGGGGTCCACTGCCGTCACCTGCGCGCCAAAACTGCGCAGCACGCGCGTCCAGCCGCCCGGCGCCGCTCCCAAATCGAGCGCTGTGCTGCCTTGCTTAATGGAAATGGAAAATAGATCGATCGCCTCCAGCAACTTGAACTCCGCTCGGCTGAGCTGCCCTCCCTGCCGGGCAAAGCGGTGCACACCGCCAGACCATGCGCTGAGATTGGCAGCGGCAGGAGACACGCCGAGGAACGCCGTGTCGCGGCCACAGACAACAGACACCACCTGCGTCGGATGACGAACGTCCAGTGGCGCCCCGGTTTCACTTACGCGCCTGGCGAGGGCGTCATTCAGGTCGAACACCGAGTAGGGGTCGCCTGCGCCGTATAGGGAACGTGTCTGCACGGAGAAAGAAACGGCTGGATCGATGAATTCGCCGAGTCGCTCGCAGGCGTCTGCCAAGCGCGCGACATCCGCCGTTTGGCGGTGGAGCGCAACCGCCAGTTGCGCCGGACAGATATGGCGAACAAAGATTGGCGGGTGTTGTCGCAGACGCTCTGCAAGATCCCGCTGCCCCCCGTCCGTTCGGACCCGCCCGACGCCTGGTCCAAGCGCGCCCAACCACAGCACGGTCGCATCCGCCCTGTGCAGTTCATTCAGGGCAATCTGCAGCGCTTCAGGCGCCGTTGTCACGATGCTCGTGTGAGCGTCCAGGTCTTCTTTTTCCACGCCTGTTCCCCTCTCGCACTCTGCGGTGGTTGTTCCGCTCTCCTGCTATCCGTATCTGTCTTCTGGCGCAGACTCTACAGACGCCTGAGTCGCACGCGACGGACTGCGTGATCGCGGCCCTTCTCAAGAATCAGTCGGGCTCGCTCCCGCGTTGGCAATATGTTGTCTCTCAGGTTGACCAGGTTGATGTCCCGCCACAACTGGGTCGCTGTCTGTTCGGCTTCATCGTCCGTCAGATCGGCGAATCGTCTGAAGTAGGAGTCCGGGTTGCGAAATGCGGTGCGTCGCAACATATGGAAACGATCTATGTACCATCGTTCGATATGGTTGGCGTCCGCATCCACATAGATGGAGAAGTCAAAGAAATCCGACACCGCAACCTGGGCGCCTGTTCTGTCTCCCCGTGTCGACGCCTGCAAGACGTTCAGTCCTTCGACGATCACGATGTCGGGATTCTGCACTTCCTGCACCTGGTCGGGAACAATATCGTACAGCAGGTGAGAATACTGCGGCGCCGTGACAACTTCGCGCCCTGATTTTAAATCAGCCAGAAAGCGAATCAGGCGGCGCACATCATAGCTCTCAGGAAACCCCTTGCGCTGCAGCAGACGGCGCGCTTCCAGCACCGCATTGGGGAAGAGGAATCCATCCGTGGTTACCAGTTCAACACGCGGGTGATTGGGCCAGCGGGCCAGCAGTGCTTGAATAATCCGCGCAGTTGTACTCTTCCCCACTGCGACACTGCCGGCCAATCCGATGATGTAAGGAACACGGACGGATGCACCGCCCAAAAATGTATGGGTGATCTCGTGCAGATTCTGCGTTCCGGAGACATATAAGTTGAGCAGTCGGGACAACGGCAGATAGATCTGCGACACCTCGTCGAGAGAGACCTCGTCATTGAGCCCGCGAAGTTGGCGCAATTCCATTTCCGATAACGGCAAGGGCGTGGACAGACGCAATTCGGCCCACTCTTCCCGATTCATGATTGCATACGGTGAATACTTGGCGGACTTGACCTCGTTCACTGAATAACTCCTCTTGAGTTGTTGGTGGCGCGCAGAGCCATGGTTGTCTACCCGCCGGAATTGATTGCCGCTGCCCGCCGGAATCGTATGCTGCGCCGAACTCGCCTCGGCGCAGCATACGATTCCGGCCAAGCGGGTTTTTCATTTCGGCTGGCAGATCAGGTTTTTGCGCTGTCGGAAGCAGATTGCGTCGCAGTACCCTTGTACACCTGATAAAAACGTTCATACTTGCCAGGTTGCACAGCGGGCACAATCCGTTCCTCAGGTGACTGTTTGTCCACTCGCGGCGCGCCTTGGCGGCCAGCTGCCGACTTGCTCGAAACGGGTGTCCTGTCGCCCCGCTGCGTACCACGGTGCCGCTTGCGATGCTCTGTGAGTTGTTGTTCGGTTTTGATGTTGGAACGTTCCCATTCCCGCAGGATTGTATCGACGTAGCGGAAATTGTACACGCCTGCCAACACTGATTCGCGGAGCGCCTCCACAATGAGCCACTCGGTGTAGCCGTCTTCGTCAATCCAGTGGATCACCTGTTCATACTCAAGGGGTGACAGCAGTCGGCCGAATTCTTCTTCAAACCGTGTGAATACAGACAGCGCAACGTTTTGATTGGACTGTACTCCGATCATGCGTTCAAAGAGCGGACGCAGACTCAGTCTATGGTCGGTGTGTACCAGCAGGCCCTGGCCGAGAAGACTCTGCAGGATGGCCGCGATCTGATCTTTGGAGATGCTCATTCGCGGCACCAGTTCATCGAGCGTTGGAAACGAATGTTCAATCTGCTGGTATGACGCCGCCTGGAAAACAACCATCGCTTCCTGATCCGTGAGTCCTATGGACCGATACTTTGTTAGAAGTATATAGGGAAATGTAACATAGCTTTGTTCAATCGCGTCGATTGCCTGATCAAGTAACCGCTTGCCCACACCATCCACCTCCTCTATCAGTATACCATTCTCCTATCCCGAAAAATCGCCGTAGGCGAATTTTCTTCCCGGTTGTTGGTGCTGCGCAGCAGTGAGATTTTGCTTCGCAAAACTCAGTTGAGATTTTGCTTCGCAAAACTCAGACATGAAAGTCTGACCGCCAAAATCGGTTGCCACTGCTAGCCGAGCCGGAATTGATCGTCTCTGCCAGCCGGAATCGTATACTTAGCCGCTTCTCAAACAC
>JAKADD010000015.1 GCA_021820825.1 Bacillota bacterium | reverse complement strand
GATCGTTATTCACGTACTCGTTTGATGGTTTTTGGCAACGCACTGCTTTGCCTCGTATATATCGGACTCGGCGTGGTCAGTGGACTCGGACCCCATCTGTTTTGGATCAGTTACCTTCTGATCGCAGGCGGTTCGGTCATCTCGCCGCTCACCGCCATCGGGCGGTCGCAACTGATCGCGGAACTCTTGCCTGCGGAGGAGCGGGGGCCCGCCAATTTCTTTGATGACATCTATCTCCATCTCACATGGCTGGCCGGGCCCGCGATCGCAGGTTTTGCGATCGCTTGGCTTGGCTACGGTTCCGTGCTGTATCTGGATGCGGCAGCGTACGTCATCGGCGCCGCGTTTTTCATGACCATTCCGTCGTCGCTTCACGTTCCAGGCACCAAGTTTCGGCGACTCGCAGCCAATATGCTTGATGGCATCCGCATGCTGCGCGCCAGTGGGCTGCTCGTGCAACTCGCTATTCTTACGTTTTTCTTCAATTTCTTCTTCGGAATCTATTCGATCGCTTTGCCGATCCTGGCTCGCGATGACTTCGGCGGTTCTCGCGCCTATGGTCTGCTTTGGTCAGCATTTGCGATGGGGTCTTTTGTGGGCGGGATCTTCTTTTCGCGACGTGCGTGGACGCTGCGGATGGGACCGTCGATGGCATGGGTGATCCTGTTGTGGGGCGTGTTGACCATCCTGCTTACGGGTGCGCACAGCTATGGGGTGGTGCTGGCGATCATGCTTGCGTGCGGTTTGGTGTATACGCCGTATGAACCGCTCTACAAAACGCTGCTCCAGCAAATCGTTCCTTTGCCGATGCAAGCCAAAGTGTCCAGCTCCATCACCCCGCTGACTGGGCTGGGGCTGCCAGTGGGCAGTTGGCTCAGCGGCCTTTCTTTTGCTCCCCTGGGCCTTGGCGGATTGTGGTTAACGTCTGGAGTGGCCACTGTGCTGGTCGGTTTGGCCGCATTTGCGACGCCAGAGCTACGCCGTTACAAAGGGGAATTGACGAAGGGGAGCTGACAAAGCGTGTCTGAGGGGTTTCATCGAGAGGCGGTGCTGAAGGGATCGAATGTGACAGCGCGGTCCTTGCTGTTGATCGGGCCACGGCAGTTGGATTGGAGCGAGTCGGCCTTACCCGCCCTTGGATCAAGCGGACCGGGTGATCGTCACGGGACTCGGCACGATGGGGCTGCTGACGGTTCATTTCCTGCGGACCTACATGGGAGTCCGGGAGATTTATGCAGTGGAGCCGGATGAGGAACGCGCGCGCATAGGCGCACTACTCGGGGTGGCCCGATGCTTTCGCGAACGACCGCCTGCCTCTGACGCCTTCGCCGTCGGGTTCGAATGTTCGGGCCGAAATGCGGCCTTCGGAGTTCTTCAGGCGTCTATGGAAAAGGGCGGGCGCGTCTGCATTTTATCCGATGGCAATTATGATCCCTTTGTGCTTCATCCGTCTTTCTTCGCCAATGAACTGCAACTCGTAGGGTCCAGTGACGGTTGGAACTATCAACGACACGCCGAGTGGTTCTTTGGACAGGTCGAGTGCGCTCAGGCTCTGCGCTCCTTGTTTCAGCTTCACATTCGTCCGCATGAACTCATCTCGTACTTCGAGGAACTGCGGACGGGCCGTATCCATCCGATCAAGATTCTGGTCAGGTATGGAGGAGAGGCGACGTGAGTGGGGATGTTTTCCGTTGATCCATTCGAGGAGTACTACGACCTTTGGCGTATAGTGGGTTCCTCGCAATCGCGATAGTCTTGATGCACGGAACTTTTCACAGGAGGCAAACCCATGTTTCGCTTCGCTGTACTTCGTAGAAATCGCAACTACAGAAATCTGTTTTGGGCGAAGGTGGGCAGCGGCTTCGGGGACTGGTTCAATCAGGTGGCGCTCAGTGAAGTGACGCTGCAGTGGACGCACTCGGCGGCGGCAATGGGACTCGTCCTGCTGTGCCGTTCCTTGCCGGCAGTTCTCTTAGGTCCATTCGCAGGCCCATGGGTCGATCGGTTTCGCAAGCGACCCCAACTCTTTCTGTCGGATTTTTTGCGCGCCGTGTTTGCGCTCTTGTACGCGCTGGCTGTCATCTGGAAAACAGAGTGGATCCTATACGTCAATTCCGTCCTGCTGGGCTTTTCAGGGTTGGTCTTTTCGCCCGCAAGGCAGGCCGCGATTCCGCAGGTGGTGGCGCAGGAAGATTGGGTGAACGTGGGCGCCTTGGAATCGGGGGCGTCCGGGGTTTTGCAAATTGTCGGTGCGGCGTCTGGCGGTCTGGTTGCAGCATTTATGGGTCCTACGTTTGCGTTTGTTGTCAATGCGGCGTCGTATCTGGCATCGGCTGTGGCGATTGCGCGGAGTCGCTGGGAAGAACCCGAGCGCGGTCCAAGGGCTGTATCTTACTTCACCTTGTTGCGCCAGGGATTTGATGAAGCGGCACATAATAAAGTGGTGCGC
The DNA here is from genome assembly GCA_021820825.1 of Bacillota bacterium. Next base: position 13,016 of record JAKADD010000015.1, on the reverse strand, counting down.
GCAATCATTTTGATCGGTATCAGTTGGGGATTTGCGGGAGGCGGATATTATGTGGTCATTCCGCTGTTAGGCAGTCAAATCTATCACATGGGTGCCTTGGGTATCGGTTTGTTGTATGCAGTAGATGGAATCGGCGTGCTCGTGGGTGCGGATCTGGTTCGGCGGTTTACGCGCGAACATCATCGGCGAGCGATCCTGTGGTATGGCTGGGCCTACATTGGACAAGCGATCTTCTTTGCGCTGCTGACACAGTCGCCATGGCTGGCAGCGGGGGCTGCCATGTTATTGTTGATGAGAATCGCGTCTGGCGTGATCATTCCTCTCGATACCTATTTGCTCCAGTCAAACACGAAAGAGGGCATCCGCGGACGTGTATTTGCCCTTCACGGCTCGACATATGGAGGCGTCATGCAACTGTCTTATGCGCTCAGCGGTCTCGCATTCGTGAGTTGGGGCATTCCCCATACTGGGATTCTCATCGGATTGATTTCGCTTGTATGCGGCGTTTCCTGGTTGGCGCAGTTTGGGCGGCGAACAGCATAGGCATTGGATCGGTCCTGCAAGCCCATGCGAATCTCCTATCGTGTGTCCTCGTCCATTTTTACTGCCGCAGTTCTTGTCGGTCAAGGGGTGCTCATCTGGTGCCGGTAGTTCGGGTGAGGCTCACAGTTTCCAGTCAAGCAAGATTCGGTTGAATCCTGCGCGTTTCAAACTGTGTGATGCTTTTGCTTTTGAATCCCCAATTCTTGCAAAACCTCTGCTGTGTGTTGCCCAAGCAGGGGCGGTGGGGTAAACGTCTTTCGTTCTTCCCGCCCGCTCAGGAAATGGACGGGCGTGGACACCATGGGAACATCCCCTGCCGTGGGATGATGGACGGTAAACAACATCTCCCGTTCGGCAACGTACGGATCTTGGTAAATCTCAGAGATTCTGTAAACAGGTCCGCAGGGAATCTTGCAGGCGCGAAAACGTTCGACCCAGAGAGAAACGGGTTTCGTGCGAAAGCGCGCCTCCAGGATGGTGATGAGTGTATCTCGATGTCTGACGCGATCTGAATTGGTGCGAAAGCGGGGATCGTTCACCCAATCGGGTTCTTCGAGTGTCTCGCAAAGCGATTGCCAAAGCCGTTCATTGCCTACTCCCAAGTTGAAATATCCGTCTTTGGCGGCGAACGCCTGATAGGGGCAAAGATTAGGATGCATTCTGCCCATGGGAAGCGGATCTTTGCCGCTTGCAAAGTAATTCTGGGCGATATACGTCTGCCAACCCAACATGGTCTCGAGCAGAGAAACATCGACCCACTGTGGTTCTCCCGTCCGATCTCGATGGTGCAACGCGGTAAGGATGCCGATCACCGCCCACATGCCAGTGCCGAGATCGGCAAGAGAGAATCCGGCCTTTACGGGAGGACCAGCGGGTTCGCCGGTGACGGCCATGAGTCCGCCCATGCCCTGCGCGATGATATCATATCCGGGTTCGTTCCGGTAGCGCCCGGTCTGGCCAAAACCGGATATGGAGGCGAGGATGATTCGGGGATTAAGAGCCGTTAAACGTTCAAAATCAAATCCGAGTCGTTTAAGCGTGTCAGGCCGAAAATTTTCCACCACCACATCCGCGCGTCTTATCAGTTCTTCGAGCGCATCATGCCCTTCGTCCGTCTTAAGATCGAGGACGACGCTGCGCTTATTTCGATTGACACTCAGAAAATAGGCGCTCTCACCGCCGACGAACGGGGGACCCCACGTTCTCGTATCGTCTCCGGACGGCGGTTCGATCTTGATCACGTCGGCGCCAAAATCGGCAAAGTATTGTGTGCAATATGGACCGCTCAGGATACGTGTCAGATCAATAATGGTCAGATCGCTCAAATCATCCATGGCCATCCTCCTTGGCGGTGAGGGAATGAAGATAGTATTGACATAGGACACGTTCTTTTTGCTATACTTCATGTATACAGTGTACTGCATCCAACTATTCGAAGGCAATGGGGAAAGAAGGGGTAACCATGCAGGGAGCGCTTGATGGCATTCGCGTGCTGGATTTGACGCAAATTATGGCCGGGCCGTACTGCACAATGTTACTGGCCGATCTTGGCGCCGACGTAATCAAAATCGAGAAGCCGGTCAGCGGTGACGATTCGCGACGAATGGGTGAAATGGTGAACGGTGAGTCTGCGGCCTTTTTGACGCTGAATCGCAATAAACGCGGTATTGTGCTGGACTTGCGGACGGAGGGAGGCCGCGACCTGCTGTGGCGTCTGATTCGGACTGCGGATGTTCTGGTGGAGAATTTTCGGCCTGGCACGCTGGAGAAGCTTCAATTGGACTACGAAGCGGTGAGCCGAGACAATCCCCGCATCATTTATTGCTCCATTTCTGGGTTCGGGCAGACAGGCCCATGGCGGGAACGGGGAGGATTCGATCTTGTCGCCCAAGCCATGAGCGGGGTATTGTCGGTCACAGGTACTGCAGAGACGCCAGCCAAGGTTGGCGTGCCGATTTCCGACCTGAACGCCGGCCTGCTGGCGAGTCACGCTATTCTTGCCGCACTATACAGTCGCGAACGCTCCGGTCGCGGTCAATATATTGAAACGTCTCTACTAGAGGCTGCAATGGCATATACCATTTGGGAATCCAATGAATACTGGGTCACGGGGCGCACGCCCGAACGGCTCGGTACGGCTCACAGGGCGTCCGCGCCCTATCAGGTGTTTCGGACCGCTGACGGCCGGATCGCGATTGGCGCCGCGAACCAGAGAACGTGGGAAAAATTGACCGTTGCATTGGGACGGCCGGAGTTAAGAGAAAATTCGGCGTTTCTTACGAATAAAGATCGAATGAAGAATCTGCCGCAACTCGTGGAAACGTTGACGGAGATTTTCCTGCGCAGTTCGACGGAAGAATGGCTGAAACGCATGGATGCCTCAGGCGTTCCAGCCGGGCCCGTCCTGACGGTAGATCAGGTGTATCAACATCCGCAAGTGCAGGCCCGTGAAATGAATTTACAGATTGAGCACCCTGTGGCTGGAAATATTCACACGATTGGGTTTCCGGTCAAGTTTTCTGGAACCCCGGCGACTCTCCGGCGAGCAGGTCCAGTTTTGGGTCAGCACACGTACGAAGTTATGCGGATGATCGGTCTCGACGAAGAGGAACTCAGGCGTTTAGAAGCGGAGGGCGTTCTTTTCGATGCGCATCTGGATGAGTAGCAGAGGAGAGGAGAGGAGCGCGGTTTTTGAGGTCGCAAATTCAGAAAAAAATATCAGAAAAAAACGATTGATTTTTCAGAATGCATTGATATACTGTATACAGTACACAGGTTAGTGAAAGCGATTACTTCGTAGAAGGAGGGCTGGGAGTCTGGATAGACTTTCATGGCGCTGCGCGCCATGAACAACCGGGAAGAAAATACGCCTGCGGCGATTTTCGGGGTAGGAAAGGATTGGGGTGCGATTGACGCGGCTCAGTGTGAGGGGGGTTCTCATGCGCCAGGCGCCAAGGAGTGCTGAAGGGAGGAGGCCGTTTATGGTGATTGACTGCCATGCCCATTATGTCGCACCCGGAGTGATCTCTGCTGTACAAGAGGGTAGATTCAATCCTGAGTTGACTTACGATGAGAGCGCCATGCAATTCGTGTTTCCCACCGGTCGCAGTCGTCCGTTTTTTTCGCGCATGACCGAGCTTAAAGGACGCATCGAGTACATGAACCAGCTTGGCGTGGACGTGCAGATCCTATCCACCTGGATCGATGTTTTCGGATATGGTCTGTCGCCTGCGGTTGCACGGCCCTATCATGACGCGCTGAATGAGGGGTTGGCGCGCGCCGTCGATCGACACCCCGGACGCTTTCGGTTCGCTTGCAGCGTGCCCTTGCCCCATGCAGAAGAGGCGGCCGTCGTACTCGAGCGGAGCGTACGCGGTCTGGGAGCGCTGGGCGCCGTGATCGGAACGAGCATCGTCGGGCGAAACCTGGACTGCGCCGAGTTCGAGCCATTCTGGTCGAAGGCAGAAAATCTCGACGTTCCGGTTATTCTGCACCCTGGTAATGTTGCGGGCGAGAACAACCTCAATCGTTACTCCCTGGGGAATCTCCTGGGCAATCCGTTTGCCACGACGGTCGCCGCCGCTTCCTTGATTCTGGGCGGGGTGCTCGATCGGCATCCGCGGCTCAAGATCGTATTGCTGCATGGCGGAGGGTACCTGCTGTATGCGCTGGGCCGGCTTGATCACGGCTACGCGGTGCGGGAAGAAACGCACACTTCCGCGCATCCGCCGTCGACTTATCTGAACAGGTTCTTGTATGACACCATTCTTTATCGGCCGGAACTCCTCGACAGCCTGAGGCGGACGGTCGGAAGCAATCGGGTTGTCTTTGGCACTGATTATCCGTTTGATATGGAACCGCCAGACGCGGTTGGGATGGTGCGTCAAGTCTTTGGTTCCGAAACCGACGCGGTCTTCGTAGATACTGCCACTTGGGCTTTCGGGCTTCGTGTGTAACATGAAACGCGATTTGCGGCGTGCGGCTCTTATGCCTTGCGGGTAGACACCAAACTGCACGCTCATCCACTGAGGAGGTGTTCCGTCTCGTGACAACGCTCAAATTCCTCTTAAACACGCTCATGCCGGTATGGATGATTGTTTTCGCATTGGTTGCCTATTTCAACTCGAGTTTCTTTCTGGCGCTTGCTCCGCACACGTCGCAATTTCTCGGTATAGTGATTCTCTGCATGGGGCTCACCCTTACACCGCAGAAACTGCGGGAGGGAGTCATCCACAATCCCAAGACGATCGTGGTTGGATTCTTTGGAAAATGGTTGTGGAGCGTACTGCCCGGGGTTCTTATCGCCTACATTGTTTTGAGGGGGTATCCTTCGCTGGCGGCTGGAACCATATTGGCAGGTTCCACGCCCAGCGGAGCGTCATCCAATCTGTTTACATTTCTCGGGGGAGGCACGGTCGCAGTCAGTGTCACGTTGACAGTCATCAATACTCTGCTGGCCCCGATCCTGACCCCCTTTTTCACCAAAGTCTTTGCGAATCGCTACGTTCCCGTGCATTTTTGGTCAATATTCTGGGCTGCCGCCCAGGTTGTGCTCATCCCTATTGTTCTGGGCATCTTGCTGCGCTTGGCCTTCAAGAAAACTGTGGCCAAGGTTGAACCCGCATTGCCCTTGATCTCGGCAGTGTTTCTGTACGGGGTTGACATCGGCACCGTGGCGGGAGCGCACGGAGCGCTTTCGAAAAATTTGGCGATCATCCCGCTTTTGGTAGGCGTGGTCCTTTTCCAGATTTTCGTTTCCCTGATTCTCGGATATCTTTCTGGACACCTCACTCATCGAAGTGTGGCGGACAGTCGAGCCATCATGTTTGAAACGGGAATTTACAACGCTGGACTCGGCACCGTATTGGCCACAACTGCTTTCGGCCCTCTCGCTGCCATCAGCCCGCTTTTGAACATGGTGCTAAATATGGTCATTGGCGCCGCTTTGGCTTCACTGTTATCGACCTTTGACACACGCCGCGCAGGAGGAGGGCGGCTCCAGCACATCGCCGGGCCAGACTCTGGGCCTCCGGCGTAGGCGATTTGCCGATGTTGGCGGCGCGGTTGCGCCGCCAGACTGTGTATTTGAGAGGAGTGAGAACCATGGATTTTCACAGCGGATGGCATTTCTTGCAGACTCCCGGACCCACCAATGTGCCCGAACGGGTTCTTGCGGCGATCGCGCGCCCCACCATCGATCACAGAGGAAAAGAATTTCAGAACCTTAGCCGGGAGGTGATCGAAGGATTACAGCAGGTGGCCCAAACTTCTGGAAGGGCGATGATCTTTCCGTCTTCCGGAACAGGCGCTTGGGAAGCGGCTCTTGTCAATACCCTTTCCCCCGGAGATCGGGTGCTGATGGTTGAAACGGGGCATTTCGCGACGCTGTGGCACAACATGGCGCTGCGCTGGGGGCTGGAGGTTGACTTTCTTCCTGGCGACTGGCGTCATGGCGCGGACCCATTGGCGATTGAAGAAAAATTGCGTGAGGATCGCGACCATGCGATCCGGGCGGTCATGGTTGTCCAAAACGAGACTTCGACTGGCGTGCGAAGCCGGATAGCCGAGATCCGTCAAGTCATGAACGGGCTCGGACATCCGGCTCTCCTGATGGTCGATACTATTTCCTCTCTCGCCTCCATTGACTATCGGCATGACGAATGGGAAGTAGACGTGACGATTGGGTGCTCTCAAAAGGGGTTGATGCTTCCTCCCGGCATTGGCATCAATATCGTCAGCGACAAGGCTTTGCGGGCGTCGAAAGCCTCGCGGTTCCCCAAATCATACTGGGACTGGGAGGCGATGAGCGAGTCAAGCCGTTCCGGTTTCTTTCCCTACACGCCGCCAACCAATCTTCTCTATGGGCTTCGCGAATCGCTGCACATGTTGCTGGAAGAGGGATTGACCCAAGTATTTGCCCGTCACGAGCGTTTGGCGGAAGCCACTCGCCAAGCGGTTAGAGCCTGGGGTCTGGAATTGCTTTGCGTCAATCCAGAGGAATACAGCAATGTTCTCACTGCGGTGCTGATGCCTGAGGGCCATGATGCCACAGCATTTTGCCACATGACTGCGGATCGGTTCAATATGTCCATCGGTCAAGGATTGGGAAAACTTCAAGGGAAAGTGTTTCGAATTGGGCACTTGGGCTATTTCAACGAACCGATGTTAGCGGGCACTTTGGGAGGACTGGAAATGGCCTTTCATCACGCTGGCGTTCCCTTTCGTTCGGGCGGGCTTCTTGCCGCCGTCGAGTATCTGGCGCAAGCGCATTCCGAATAGTCACGAAACAAGAGGAACCCATTAGCGAACTGGGTTCCCGGTTCATCCGGGAGCCCTCATGTTTTGAATAACCAGCGATCATTTGGAGGGGAAGTTTTTCAATCCTCGCTCTAGGTCGTCTTGCATGTGCCGAGCCATCAGCATTTTTGCGTTGGTGGGCTGATGTGCTTCAATAGCGCGCATAAGGTCCATGTGTTCTTGGAAGATGCCATTTTCAATCTCGATGGACTCTGCCAATACATGGCGGCGGGCAATCAGGATTTGACCCCGGATGGAATCAAGCAGTTCTGCCAACAAGGGCATGCGGGTGCTGGCAACCATGTGGTCGTGGAACTGTGTGTTGGCTTTGAAAACGCGAGCATGATCGCCTTTGTCAATAGCGGTTCTCGCCTCGGCGAGCGCCTCATGCATGTTCGCGATATCCGCAGGAACCGCCAACTCGGCTGATTTCTCGGCCACGACTTGTTCTAGCGCCGTGCGGCAAGCGTACAACTCGACAAACTCTTCGTGAGTAGGGTTTGCCACGGTCAGTTCAAATCCGCGGAGAACGACCAGGCGTTCACTGGCCAGTTTTTGCAAGGCTTCTCGAACGGGGGTGCGGCTCACATTGAAAGATTGAGCAATTCGGCTTTCAGACAAGGATTCCCCAGCCTTAAAGTGACCATAGACAATTTGCTGTCGAAGAATCCGGTAAATTTGCTGGTAAAGGGGATCCTCACGTCGTAATTCCACATCTTCACCTTCCTGAAGTTGGCTGCCGTCATGGATCGTATTTTCCCAAGTAGTATACACCATGAGAGATTCCGGCGCGCAGCGGTCTACATGCAGATCCTCATCTTGGTTGGAGCTGAAAGCTGTATACTATATACAGTTGATTATAACGAAGGGAGATCGTGAAGTGTCAATCCTGGACAACGAAATGCCGCAAGATCAAGGCGATGTTTTTCTGGAGCAAAAGGGAGGCGTTGCTTGGATCACGCTCTCCAGACCAAGCGCATTGAATTCCTTGACGTGGAAGATGTACGGGCAGTTGGAGGAGTATTTGCACCTTCTTGAATCCGATGATTCGGTGCGGGTGCTGGTGGTTCGCGGCGATGGCGACAAGGCCTTGGCGGCCGGCACGGACATTCAGCAGTTTCGGGAGTTTACGTCCGAAGGCGGCGTCCTGTATGAGAAGCGGATTGACCGCATCATGGACCTCTTGGGCAACTTGCCCATACCGACGATTGCGGCTGTGCAGGGCTATGCCGTTGGCGGCGGATTCGTGCTGGCGGCGGCCTGTGACCTGCGATACGCAACCCCGGACGCCCGGCTTGGCGCCCCGATGGCAAAAACTCTGGGAAATTGTTTGAGTTATGACAATTATCAGCGCCTCGCGCAATCGATTGGATCCATGCGGGTGAAGGAACTTCTGTACACCGCGCGCTTGCTGGATGCGGAGGAGGCATCCAGCATTGGATTTCTGACAGCAATTTTTCCAAAATCGGACTTCTTTGAACAGGTCGGACAAGTTGCAAAACTCATCGCCGTGAACGCTCCTCTGACTGTTTGGGCGACCAAGCAGGCGTTCCTGCCAAAAGGGAGGGGCAGTGTGAGCGACGGAAAGGGATTCGAGGATGTGGTCAAGAAGGTTTACGGCAGTAGTGATTTCGCCGAAGGCGTGCAGGCGTATTTGGAAAAAAGGGCGCCTGTATGGGGCGGCCGTTAAACTGCAAAAGGAGGGGAAACCGTGTTAGATTCTGCCACGATGCGACAAACCATCTCAATGCTTCAGACGGGTCAACTTTCTACGGCTGAACTGGCCAAGCACACGGAGCGACAGATTCGCGACTGGGAACCGCTCGTTGCGGCTTTCGTCCATCTGGACGGACCCGCATTGCGGGCTTTGCAGGAGCAAGACGACGGTTCCGACAAAGTCGCAAAAAGTCCAAATGAACAGCAGCCATTGCGGGGAATCCCCGTCAGCGTCAAGGACATCTTCGATGTGTTGGGGATGCCCACGACCGGGGGCTCGGACGCGTATCGCTGGATTGCTGATGAAGATGCGCAGTCGGTCGCGAATTTGCGGGCGGCGGGGGCGACGATTGTCGGTAAAACGAACACGCAAGAACTGGCCTATGGAGTGGTGACCGCTCCGACGAAAAACCCTTGGAACTTGCAGCACATTCCCGGAGGCTCCAGCGGAGGGTCCGCTGTGGCGGTGGCGACAGGAATGTCGCTGGCAGCTCTGGGGTCGGATACGGGCGGCTCCGTCCGCATCCCGGCGGCTTGTTGCGGCGTCGTGGGCTTCAAGCCGAGCGTGGGCGTGGTGTCTAAATATGGCGTCATGCCGCTTAGCACGACATTGGATCACGTGGGCGTTCTGACCCGATCTGTCGCCGATGCCAAAGATTTGTTCGAGCGCCTGCGCGGCTTTGACCCAAAGGATCCTGCCAGCGTCGTTGCCCCTGTGCTTCGTACAGGTCGCCCTGCGAAACGCCGCCTCGGCATTCCCTGGTCTTATTTTGAGCAACTCGCCTCCGCGGAAGTGTTGCGCGTTTTTCGCAAGGCTGTTGCAGTGCTGGAGTCTCTCGGTTTCGCAACGGTTGACATTGCGCTTCCAACCTGGGATGAGTGGAAGGCGTTGCAGATGACGATTCGCTTGCCCGAAGCGTACCAATACCACCAAAGCGTTTTAGAAGGGCCAAGGAGGAGTTTGTTAAAGGGCGACTTGGCCGCGCGCCTTGATCCAGGAAAGCACATCCGCGCACTGGACTATGTCGCCGCTCAGAAGCAGAGAAGCAACTGGATTCGCCAATGGACGGCGAATATGCAGCAGCTTGATGCCCTGATATTGCCGACTTTGCTCGTAACGGCGCCGCGCATCGGCGAAGAAGCCGTCATTTTGCGGGAGATGGCGCTTCCCGTTTGGGAGGCTTTGGTGTACCTGACCGTGCCGGCCAATGTTTTGGGTTTCCCGGCGGTCTCTGTGCCGTGCGGATTTGATTCGGTCGGGTTGCCGATCGGGCTGCAGTTCGTCGGATTTCCCTACGATGATGACTACCTGCTCGAACTTGCCCATAATTTTGCGGCGGCCAACTCCGATTGGACGGCTCCGCCGTTGCCCGCCAGCACCCAGGTGACGGACAGGAATGCGTCAAAGTTTTCTAAATAGAGAGGCTTGCGTGCGATGGCGATGCTGCGAAAACTGACTTGCCCACTAGAAAAACCTGTGATAGAGTATAGCAATAGTGCATGCACATCGTACGTAGTTGTCGCCAAATAAACAGAACAAAGTTCTGCATTGTAGAACAAAACAAACGAAGTGACCAAATTTTGATGGAGGAGTGAGTCAGGTGCCTCGAATGAACGTGATGGATGCCGTGGTCGCCATTTTGCAAGATGAAGGGGTAGACGTGTGTTTTGGAATCCCCGGCGCGGCGATTCTCCCCTTGTATCAGGCTTTGTCCAAGACGAAAGCGATTCGAAACATTACGGTGCGCCACGAAGAAGGCGCCACACACGCGGCGGACGGTTTTGCGCGAGCGACGGGCAAGGTTGGGGTGGCCATTGGAACGTCCGGTCCGGCGGGAACCAATATGGTCACCGGCCTGTACACGGCTTGGGCGGATTCGATTCCCATCATCACCATCACCGGCCAGGCCGTGCGCAGTCAGTTGCACCGCGAAGGGTTTCAGGCGGTGGACATTACCGCGATCGTTAAGCCTGTCGTCAAGCAGTCGTTCTTGGCGCTTGAACCGGCGCAGGTTCCCTGGGTGTTTCGCGAGGCGTTTCGCATCGCGCGGGAGGGTCGGCCCGGTCCGGTTCATATCGACATTCCCCTGGATGTGCAAAAGGCGGAGATTTACTATGATCCCCAGACGGATCGTTCGTTGCCGATCGTCCGTTCAACGCCCAATCAGGCTGCGGTGGAGAAAGCGCTTGATCTGCTTCTCGCGGCCAAACGCCCGCTGATTTTGAGCGGGGGCGGGGTCATCAATGCCGATGCTTCCGCTGCGCTGACAGCGTTTGCAGAGTACCTGCAGGTGCCTGTCGCGCTGACTTTGATGGGATGGGGGAGCATCCCCGCGGACCATCCGCTGCATGTCGGCACGGTGGGCATCCAGACGCAGACGCGCGCCGCCAACAAGGTCTTTCTCGAAGCCGATTTTGTGCTGGCGGTTGGAGCCCGTTTTGCCGACCGGCATACGGGTGACCTGAATGTTTACACGCGGGAACGAAAGTTCGTGCAAATCGACGTCGAACCGACGCAGATCGGCCGCATCCTCGAACCGGAACTGGGTATAGCGTCCGATGCGCAAACAGCGCTTGAGGCGTTGCTGGAAGCGGCCAAGAAGCGGGGGCCGGGCGTTTCAAAAACAGCGTGGGCGGAGCATGTTCAAGAGGTGGGGCGGACCGTCGGGCGCGTCATGGACCTGGGCAACACTCCCATCCATCCCGCGCGCGTGTTCAAGGAGATCAATGACGAGTTTGGCGAAGACACCATTTTTACGACGGCAATCGGGCTTTACCAAATTTGGTCCGGGCAATTTCAGAGGGTTTTCAAACCACGGCATTATCTCGTCTGCGGCCAGGCTGGGCCTCTTGGCTGGGAGATTCCAGCCGCGCTTGGCGTGAAGCAGGCGTTTCCGGACAAGGAAGTCGTCGCGATCGTCGGAGACTACTCTTTTCAGTTTCTCATGGAAGAGATAGCGGTGGGCGTCCAGTACAGGTTGCCCTTCTTGATGATCATGATCAACAACGCGTACCTCGGGCTGATCCGTCAGTCTGAGATCGCGTATGACATGAATTTTGGCGTCAATATAGACTATGAGCACACGGAAGGCTGGGGCATTGATCACGTCGGTGTGGTTTCTGCCATGGGCGGTCTGGGCGTGCGCGTGGCAGACCCGGCCGAGATTGCGGGCGCTATCCGGTGGGCGCGCGCGGCGGTTGCTGAAAAACAAGTGCCGGTGCTCGTCGAGATCTTGGTCGAACGCGAGGCCAACGCGGCGATGGGCGTCAGTTTGGATACGATCAAGGAATACTCGCCGGTGTTTGACGCGACGCCCGTAGGGGCGCACTGATGTCTGAGGAGGGGTTTGTCGATGAAGGGGTTTGCGCCCAATCTTACGATGCTGTTTACTGAACGTCCGTTTTTGGAACGATTTGCGGCGGCCCGCGCGGCTGGTTTTCGCGCTGTTGAATTCCAGTTGCCGTATGGAGAAGAGCGGGGGGCCGTTCGAGCCGCCGCGGAGGCGGCGGGTGTTAAGGTCGCTTTGTTCAATCTGCCTGCGGGCCGCTGGGATCAGGGCGAGCGGGGCATCGCGATTCTGCCGGATCGCAGCCAGGAGTTTCGCGATGGAGTAGAATTGGCGATAGAGTATGCTCGCGAGCTGGGTTGTACAATGCTGAATTGCCTGGCTGGCAAGCGACCGGACGGACTGTCGGAAGAGGAAGCGTTCGCCGTGCTGACAGGCAACGTGGTCTACGCTTCTGAACGATTGGCGGATCAAGGGATGCAGTTGCTGGTGGAACCGTGCAATCACCTGGATATTCCGGGATTTTTCGTCGACAGCATACCGCTCTGGTCGCGCCTCTACGAAGCGGCGGGAGTATCCAATCTGTATCTGCAATATGATTTCTACCACGTGCAACGGATGCAGGGGGAGCTTCTGGCAACCTTCGCGTCGTTACAATCGCGGATTGCGCATGTGCAGATCGCGGACAATCCCGGCCGCCACGAACCAGGAACGGGCGAGATCCACTATCCGAATGTATTCGCCGCCTTGGCCGCGTCCGGGTACGAAGGCTACATCGGGCTTGAATACATTCCGTCCAGACAGACGGAGAGCACGTTTGACTGGATAGAAAACGCGCCAATCTACGGCAGGGTGTAGCATCCGAGGAGGGAATCGCAATGGCAGAGCGAGTGGGTTTTATCGGATTGGGCGTCATGGGTGCGCCCATGGCGGAGAATTTGCTTAAAAAAGGGTTCGCGGTGACGGTCAGCAATCGCAGTCGAGGCGCATTTGCCCGCTTTATCGAGATGGGGGCCTCTGCCGTCGAAACACCGGCGGAGGTGGCTGCGGTAAGCGACGTGGTCGTGACGATCCTGCCGGACACCCCGGATGTGGATGCGGTATACTTCGCGGAGAATGGGTTATTCTCCGCGGTGCGACCCGGCATGCTGTTCATCGACATGAGCACCGCCA
>JAKADD010000014.1 GCA_021820825.1 Bacillota bacterium | reverse complement strand
AAATCGATTTTGAGGATTTGCTGTCCAGTCCACTCGATCTGATAAAATAAACATTTTCCGGGATTGAGTTCCATGTCGCTTTGAGCCACCAACAACCGGGAAGAAAATACGCCTGCGGCGATTTTCTGGGATCTCGTTCCATGGCTCTTGCGCGCCACTACGAACCGGGAAGAAAATACGCCTGCGGCGATTTTCTGGGATAGTCATATTGGCGGAAGTCTAAACATACCCCCCATCAGGCTCATAAAGATTATCAATGTTAGTCTTTGTGATGGATTTCACAAATCGATCCGCCTGTTACAATGATATTGTAAACATTGACTGATGGGGGGAGATTCACATGGTCGCCTGGTTGCGCAATCATGTGGTTGCGCGCTTCATTATGACTGTTTTACGCATTTGGCTCGGCTGGCAATGGGTGAGCGCCGCAGTCGAAAAATTGGGCTCGCCAGTTTGGACGGGAAGCAAGGCGGGAGTTGCCATCACGGGATTCTTGCAGCACGCAGCAAGTTTGAGTCAGGGTCCGCACCCCGACGTGCAGGGGTGGTACGCCAGTTTCATCAATGCGGTTGCCCTGCCGGATGCAACATTTTTCAGTTATCTGGTGTCATGGGGAGAATTGCTTGTCGGTTTGGCGTTGATTCTCGGAATATTCACGACCTTTGCGGCGCTGATGGGCGCGCTGATGAACACGGTCTATCTGCTTGCAGGAACTTCCAGTTCGAATCCAAACATGCTCATCATTGAGGCGCTCGTCATGGTCGCAGGATTCAACGCCGCTGTGTACGGACTGGATTACTGGGTCATCCCGTGGTTCCGGCGCATCATGAAGCATGAAGGTCCGTCCACCGGCAGCGGACTCAGAAGTAAAAGCGGGGCCTGACTCACAGGCGTCGCTCATGGAACCGCACGATAGTTGGCCAGCAACAGGAGAGAGCGATGGTCTGGCGCAAACAATCAAGGCATGCTTTCATCCAACGCCCTCTCCTTCCATGATCGCCAGGCGACCGTATGCGCCAGGCGATCCATCATCACCGCCCATGCGACTGTTCCAACCGTCGCGCCGCGATCATAGCCAGGTTCATGGTTGAGGCATGACGTTTCTGGATGTTGTTGTAATCATTGATGGGGAGGGGGAAGCGAATCATGAACCATGTATTATTTGCCACAGACGGGTCCACCGCTTCACAAGAGGCTGTATCCACCGTCCAGGATTTTTTGCGCGCCTGGCCCGAACTACGGGTGACGGTTCTCTATGTTTTACCTGCGTCAGAGACAGAAACACACCACTGGTACGGTGGAGTGGCTGGTGTGCCGGTGGTCGATCCCAAATGGGGCGAGGCGAGAGCTGCGCAGATCAAGCAGGATGTGGTGAACCAGAAGTTCAAGGACTGGACTGACAGAGTGGACTTCGTATACGAGAGCGGCTATCCTGCGATCGTCATCTGTGAATTGGCAGAAGAATTGAAGGCCGATCTCATCATCGTGGGAAGCCATGGGCGAAGCGCGGTGGATCGACTGTTTCTCGGCAGTGTGAGCCATGGGGTGCTGAACCGTTCTAAATTGCCGGTGCTGGTCGTGAAGTAATCCGCTAAAGGACAGATTCATCTACGCGGGCGTTTATTGAACTCAATGAAGCAGCATTCGGCGCCGACCATTGTGAATGATTTCACAATGGTCGGCGCTTGCGGAACTTTTTTGCCAGGAGAGAGGGATTGGTCAAGGAGTGGCCGTTTCGGATCCGGAGTCCACTGTTGTTGGCGGAACCCTTGGAAATTTGCGCAAGAAAGAGATCTTGTTGCACAGATGCAATCCACATCGTGTCAATAAAATGGAGGGGACGTGTCTGTGGATTCCTCCAAGTTTCAGGATCACATCCAGGTTGTCAATCAGGCAATCCGTTCGTATGCAGAAGTCTTGGAGCAATCCGAGGAAGCCACATTGTGTTTTTTAAGTACTCGTGAAACCGTGGAACTGGCTGCAGAACTGATCGGATTGTCGTCAGTGGACGGGAACAGTGTGCCGCGCGCTGTGATCCAGGCTCTGGCGTATGTGCTGGACAAGCAAGGATACTACGTGCCAAGACTCGCCAGGTTTGTGGTGACGCATTCATGAGTGTTACTGTCACATCTCGGGAGACATCGGTTTTTGCGCATGCTTACGCGCCGCCAGAGATTTCACGCGCGCGATCTGCCGATCGAGCGACACGTACATCGCCGGAACCAGCAGCAGCGTGACAAGAGTCGAGAGGACGAGACCAAAGGCGATCACCGTTGCCATTGACGTGAGCGTCGAAGCGCCCGTGCCATATCCGAGTACGAGGGGCAGCATGGCAAGAACGGTTGTCGAAGTCGACATGACGATTGGGCGCAGGCGAACTGGTCCCGCCGTCAACAGCGCATCCACAAGCGGCAGTCCCGTCGCCCGCAACTGATTCGTATAATCAACCAGTACAATGGCATTGTTGGCCACCAGTCCAATGACCATGATGGCGCCGATCAGGGAATCTACGTTCAGCGAGCGGTGAGTCAAAAACAGGCCAAGAGCTGCTCCCACAAAAGTCGGCGGCAGCGAAAACATGATGACAAACGGTGTAAGAAATGATTCGAAGAGGCTCGCCATCACCATGTAGAGCAGCAGGACCGAAGCGATCATCGCAATGCCGAGATCGGCGAACGCGCTGCTCAGAAACGCGCCCTGCTGCCCGAAGTTGATGGAATAACCGACAGGTACGCGGAGTTCCTTCAGACGCGCCGAGAGTTTGCGTTGTGCCTGGCCAGCGGAAGTGCCATACACGTTGGCATTGATCTGCACTGATCGGACCCCGTTTACATGGGTGATAATGGGTGGTTCTTCAGAGAGCGAGAGACTGCTCACATTCTGAAGAGGGATTTGTTTACCCTGGTTGTTCGGGATGGTCAACTGAGACAGATTCGCGATATTTTGCGAAAAGGATGCAGGGAATTGCGCGACGATGGCATACTGATTGTTCCCCTGAAAATAACTCGAAGCATTGACGCCCTGAAAAGCGTCGCGTAACGTGGTTTCCACCTGCTGTTCGGTCAAACCGAACTGCGCCAACGCGGCCTGGCTGATCGTCAGTTGATAATCGGGTGTGCCCTTGAGCGCCGTGTTGTCAACATATTCGAGACCCGTGGTCTGTTGCATGATGTGCGTCACCTGCTGGCTCAGGATGTTGAGCGTAGTGAGGTCCGGACCCTGGATATCGACCTGGACGCCGCCTGTCGCGGGTCCGCTGGCAGCGGACGTTGGCGT
Source organism: Bacillota bacterium (assembly GCA_021820825.1). The sequence continues at coordinate 12,195 of JAKADD010000014.1, read as the reverse complement.
AACGATGATCTGCGCGCCGGGAACGCTCTCGGCGATGGCGGTGAAATCATGGGCGATCTGCGGCAGCGATTGCGCGGCTCGGGCTCCAATCGTTACGGTGAGCGCAGCGCTGTTGGTGGCGCCGGATGTCGGTCCTGCACTGCTGCCAATCTGGGCGTATTCGGACTGCACGTCGGGCATATGCGCCCTGGCCAGCGACTCAATCTGTCGCACAACTCCGGCGGTCGTGGCGAGGTCAGTGCCTGGGGCAAGGGTGACGTCCACTGTGATCTGGTTCGTGTACACGGCCGGCGTGAGTTCGAATCCGATGAGGGGGATCAGCCTCAGGCTTGCGACGAGCATGGCGGCGCTGACGACAATCACCGTCATGCGGTGGCGCAATCCCCAGCGCAAAAGCCGCACATACGCCTGCGTCAGTTCGTGAAAACCACGCCCGAACCAGTCAAATGGCGCCCAAACGCGAAAAGGCGCGGTCTTGCCTGGGATGGACTCCTCCCGTTCGAATTGGGAACCGCGCAATAATCGCGAGGCGAGCATGGGCGTGAATGTCAGCGCAACAAACAGGGCGGCCAGATGCGAAAAACTGGCGGTCAATGCGACCGGTGTGAAAAACTGACCGGCAATGCCAGGCGTAAACAGCGAGGGCGCGAACACACAGATTTGCGCCAATGCGGCGACGACGACCGCCTGGCCAACTTCAGACGTTCCTTTGCGGGCTGCCCCCATCGCATCGAGACCCCGTTTGCGAGCGCGAAAAATGCTCTCCAGAACAACGATCGAGAAATCGACAAGCGATCCCAGGCCTACAGCCAGTGTGCCAAGAGTGAGGCTGTTCAGCGTGAGTCCGGAGAGAAACATCAGGACAAACGTCGTCAAAACGGCGATGGGGATGGCGACGGCGATTACCACAGTGGTGCGTACACTGCGAAGGAGCAGCAGCATCACAGCGATTCCAAAGATGAATCCAAGGATCGTATGAGTGATCACAGTATGAATCGTGTCTCGAATTGTCTGTGCAGAATCGGACAGAATCTGCAGCCGATATCCGGACGGAAGCTGCGGCTGCAGGAGTTTCGCCGCCTGATGGACTTCGTTCGACACCTGCACCGTATTGGCCCCTGTCGCCTGCACCACGCTGAAACTGACAGCGGGTTCACCGTTCACGGAAGCGATCTGCGCAGGCGTCTGAAATCCGTTTTGAACTGTCGCAATGTCACCGATTGTGATGTTGGTGTTGCCAACCTGAATCGGGATATTGTTGATCTGATTGGGCGACGACACCTGACCTGCCATATGCAGGGGAATGAGCAGCGATCCCTTCTGCACCTGACCCGCATCCGCTGACAGATTGCCCGAGGATAGCGCCAGAACGACCTGCTGAATCGAAAGGCCATAATAACGCAGTCTGTTCGGGTTGACGAGCACGGTGATCTGCCTGGTCAGTCCGCCTGTGGTGGTGATCGACCCGATTCCGTTCAGGTGTTCGAGCGCAGGCGTCACGATGTTGTTCGCGACATCGCTGATGGACGAAAGTGACTGTCGTCCGCTCAGCGTCAGTGTCATGATCGGTTTGTTTGTTGGGTTGAATTGCTGTACGACGGGAACTGTGCTGTCAGAGGGGAGTTGCGCCTGAACGCGATTCACCGCGCTGCGCATGTCGTTCACTTCCTGGGACAGATTCACTCCATAGTTGAACTGGACAACCACTTGACTGACGCCCTGTGATGACGTCGAATCGATCTCGGATACGCCGGGAAGGCTCTGCAACGCCTGTTCAATGGGCAGGGTGACCTGCTGCTCCACTTCGAGCGGCGAAGAACCAGGCCACGATGTGTGGACGGCGGCCACAGGCAAACTGAGACTCGGAAACAGATCGAGCGGCAGTTGCGACACAGCGAATGCGCCGATGAGCACGGCGGCCGCCACGATCATCGAGATGGTGACGGGGCGGCGCAGGGACAAATCAGTGATCTTCATCGATAGCGCTCCCTCATGAGTTCGTGCGCGACACGATGCGTACTGTGTCACCGTTTGAGAGCAGGTTTTGGCCATTGTCGACCAGCAGTGCGCCCGGAGTCAGTCCGCTCGTGATCTGATAGGTGTTTGCTGTCATGGCGCCAACCTGAACGATCTGCCCGAACGCTTTGCCATGGCGAACGACAAACACTTCCGTTGCGCCGCTTTGCAGAGACAGAACGCTGGCGGCGGGAACGTACACAGTTTTTTGGACACTGGTCGTATGCAGCACGGCGATCGTTTGCATGCCTGGAAGCAGTTTTCCAAGTATCTGAGACGATGGGGGAGCGTCAAGCCGCACATCGACAGGGTAGGATACCGTTGCCGTGGACAACAGTGGACGAATATCAAGGACATGGCCTGACAGGGTTACTCCGAGCGCCGGTATGCGCACGGACATGGGAGCGCCGCTGTGGATGCGTCCAATATCGCTTTCGGGAACGCCAATCGTGGTCATGGGAGGGTAGTCGGAGCCGATCGTGATCAGTGCCGACTGCGGACCGGCAGCTTGTCCAGGCGCTGTGTTCACGGCCTCCACGTAGCCGCTGATTGGAGCGGTGACGCGGGTTTCCTGCAACTGTACGGCGATTGCCTGAACGCCCGCCTGCGCTGCGGCGGTCTGCGCCTTGCCTACGGCAGTTTGCGGGTCATTTTTGGCTGCCTGAAGCGCGCTTTCCGCCTGCGCCTCCTGTGCTTGCGCGACGCGCAGCCCCGCCTGCGCACCCGATTTGGCGGCCGTAAGGGCAGTTTCCGCCTGCGCCAGTTGTGCTGCCTGCACGGCCGGAAGTTCAGACGCCGCGGCTGCCTGCACGGACGCCTGCGCCTGCGCCAGTTGCAGCCCTGCCAGTGTCACGCCCGGCGCATCCTTTGCACTCGCCAGCGCGGCGTTCACCTGTTGCAATTGGGCGGTCGCGATCGCGACGCCCTGATCGTTCTGGGCTGCCTGAAGGGCGGATTGCGCCTGTTGAACCTGATTTTCTGCCGCAACCACGGAGGCGGACTGCCCTGCAGCCTGCAGCGCCGCCTGCGCGCTCTGCAGTTGCGCCTGCGAATCGGCCACCGCACTGCTGGACTGGTCGCGTTGCAGTTGCGTTTCGGCGTTTTGCAAGGCTATTTGCGTCTGGTCGATGCTGGTCTGAACTTGGTCAACGCTGACAGGAGATGTTGGACTTCCCTTGCTGCTGGGTGTCGCCGCCTGTTGCAATTCCAGATTCAAGGTGCTGAGCTCTGCCTGGAGAGTCTGGACATTTGCCTGATCGGCCGCCGTCTGCCCGCTAGACTGCGTTTGGGCGCTGCTCAGATTCGCCTGTGCGACGTTAAACGAGTTTTGCGCCTCCGTCAGTTGCGCATTCGCCTGGGCCTGTGCTGCCGAAAGGCCTGTATTGGCGGCGGTGATCGCATTTTGCGCCTGTGTGATCTGCTGCGCCCACTGATAATGCGCGGCAGTCAGATTCGCGTTGGCGGTCGCGACAGAAGCCAGACTCTGCGCAATCGCGTTCTGTTGATTGATTGCGGCGGCTTTGACCTGTTCTTGCGAGACCGCAAGCGCCTTTTGCGCCGCTGTCAAGCTGGCCCGGAACTGCACCTGTACGTTTTTTGCCTGCGCCTGCTGGATATTCACGCCGGAAGTCGCTTCCCGCACAGAATTGTCGACAGTCGTGTGCGCGTTTTGCATGTTGGCCACCGCAGTCTGCAGAGCAGCCTGCGCCTGGCGCAGCGAGTTTTGCGAATTGGCGGCCATGAGAGTGAACTGCGCCTTGGTCACGTTCAGATTCGCCTGCGCCTGCGCCAGTTGCGCCTGCAACTGATTCGCGTTCAGGGTGGCCAACAGTTGGCCGGCGGTGACATAGTCTCCCGGTCGGACGCTGACCGTCGCGACAATACCGGAAACGGCCGCCGCCACGCTTGTTTGCGTGAAGGGCGCAATCGTTCCCAGGTACGTTTGGTTCGCGGACAGTGGAGACGCCGCCACGGTTTCTACACTGACGGCGAGCGGCGGCAGCGGTTGGATGGAAGCGGAGGCCTGGGCGCCATGATGCAGTCCGCACCCGGTTAGAACAGTCTGCGCGGTGATTCCAAGAACAACAATTCCGGAAACCCGGCGCCAATTGCGCCTGTGATTCATAGGGATCGAACTCCTCCAGTACGTTATGCATTCATTCGTTCAGTCATTGCGTTTTGGAAATTGTTTGGATAATTTTTCGAGTAGGTGAATGAGCGCGATCTGTTCCTCTTCGCTCATCTGCTCCAGCGGTTCATTGAGTTTTTGCATCCATGAGGACTGTATGCGGTGAATCAGTGTGCGTCCCTTGTCGGTCAGTGTGACGAGCCGCGAGCGTGAATCGGCTGGATTCAGGATGCGTTTTGTAAAATCGAATTTTTCCAGACGATCAAGCATCTGTGACATGGTGCTTGGCCGCACGTCCATCTGATCGGCAAGTTCGCCGATGGCGCAGTCACCTTTGCGCCAGAGAATTTGCATGATCAACCACTGGACACGAGTGATCGGATGGCCCCCCGGTTCGAAAAAACCGCCGCGAATGTTACGGTTGATGTTCTGCATGGCAACCTGAAATCTTTCGAACTTCTCTTTGCGATCCATGAGACCCCCTCTTTCTAAAATATTATGTAGCGAAACTATATATCTTGTCAATCGTAAAAACAAAAGAGGCGCAGTCGACATTCGACCACACCTCTCTGTTCGCTCGGCGCCGGAGTGGGCGTGGCGCCAAGCGAACGTGCCCGGAACGACTGCACATCTGCGTGACAGTGAGACAGTGAGACAGTGAGACAGTGAGACAGTGAGACAGTTAGCTCACGTTCACTGTGCCGCCGCTTCCATTCCAGTAATAATTGGGGGTCCAATTCGGACCAAACACACCAACTTCGACTGTGTAGGTTCCAGAAGCGGCGGGAGCAACCCAGTCGAATGTTTCCGTTAGCGTTTGACCTGCGCCAAGATTTTCGCCGCTCCAGTATTGCTGTCCGACCTTTTGTCCAGAAGAATTGTAGACTTCAATATCCAGGATGCTGTTTGCCAAAGCGCCGCTGGTTTCCTGGAAGCTTGTTGTGATGGGAACGGTCTGTCCTGGAGACGCGCTGCCCGCGATCCCCACGCTGGTGGATGTCGTAAAACCCTGGCTGCTGCTGTTGACGGACGCCGCATTGTTGTTCCAATAGTAATTGGGCGACCAGTTTGGCCCAAATACACCGAGTTTGACGGTGTAGGCGCCTGTTGTGCCGGGCGCAACCCAATCATACGTTTCGGTGGCCGACTGCCCAGAACTGAGATTTTGAGCAGTCCAGTATTGCTGTCCAACCTGTTGTCCAGCAGAATCATAGACTTCAATGTCCAGAATGCCACTGGCCAGATTGCCGCCAGCATCCGTGAACGTGGCTGTGATGGGCGTGGTCTGCCCAGGGGATGTGTTCCCGCCGTTTGCGACCGCCGTGGAATCGGAAAAGGACGGCGCCTGCGCCAGCACCACATCCGTGATTGAATACGGAGCCACGGTTTGCGTGAAGGAGGAGGCGACGCCGGACTCCTGCTGCACCGCGACACCCGCGCTGTTTTCGCCGTAGGTGTAGACTGTCGCATTACCGGCCGGAACGAAACCAGACAAGGAGACGTTGACGTTGTAACTGTTGTTTGGATCCTTATTGAGGATCATGACGGCCATATTGCCATTGGCCTGTTTTACAGCATGCACCATTATCAAACTGCTGGTTGACGACGCTGACACCATGGTGTCTCCCGGTTTGCCCAGATAGGATAGCATCTGATATCCATAGTAGGGCGGAAACGGGGTATCGGCGGGTGGTTCGCTGACGCCGTTGTTGGAGGTGCCGTCGGACAGCAGTCCATAGTCTCCGTAATTCGTACTCCCATACAGGCTGGAACTGTTGTTGCCGGCGGTGGAGATGTAATTGTGAAGCGCAAACCAGTCGACGTTGGAAGCCCCGTTTTCCAGCCACGTCATATAGTCGTCCGCGAGATACAGAGCGTTCACAAGGCTGACGGATTGCTTACCCGGATTGAATGCGACCGAATTGGTTTCCGTGACGAAGACCTGAACATGGCTGGCGTTCGTTCCGCAATATTGACTGATTTCCGAACGCAGCGCCGTCATCATTTGCGCGATGCTGTCCGTGCCGTTCAGCCCTGTCTCCGGGCTGGCCAATAATCCGGCGTCCGTTTCCTGGCCCGGCTGTTGGGGGTACCAGTGGACGATGACAAAGTCGATTTTTGACCCAACCGTACTCAATACTGTGCTGTTCCATGCGGGAATCTGGCCATCCGGCCAGTTGCTGGGCGCTGTCAGCACCACTCCGACATCGATGTTCGGATCCACGGCCTTCATGTCGCTGATATACGTCAGAGCGTTGTTGGCATACGCCTGGGGCCCGATCTGACTATGCAGGTCCAACTCCCAGTGGCCTCCCTGGCCATAGGGCGCCGTGGGGTCGTAGGTGCCGTTTCCGTATACCTCGTTGCCTATTTCCCAATACTTTATATTATAACTGTGTGTCACATTGGCATACTGAACCCAATTCGCCGCTTCCGTCGGATCTCCGCCGCCGGTTCCGTTCGCATTGGAACCATAGTTCACGGTGATCATCGCCTGCGCGCCGATCTTTTGTGTGAGCCCCATGAAGCTGTCGAAGGAATTTCCAGGAGCCACGGCAAAATAGTCCGGCGGGTTATTGGCATAGCCCGTGGTGATGGAATTGGCGGACCAGTGATAGGCGTCGGCGATCGATCCGCCTGGGAAGCGCAGCACTCCAACATCTGCGTTCTGTAATAATTGGGGTACGCTGGAATCCAGAAGATTGGGGTCGTACACTCCGGTGTTCATCCCAAAGGCCGTTTGGGGGATAACGCCAAGCGACGATGAGGCGTTGACCGTCACGTTGGCGCTTGCCGCCGCCGCATGAGCCGAAGTCGTTGCAAAGGCGAGCGGCATGAACAGCACGAGGGAAGACAGTATGATTGTGACTTGCTTTTTATTGACCATTCCCAGTCACCTCCAGAATTCAGTTTTGAATTCAAGAAATTAAGAAAGCGTTTTCTATGGCATTATAGTAATGCTTACGGCGCAGCATTGTCAATCGTTTGTCGAAGCATGTCGCATGATTGACGCCAACCATGTTATTCTAAATCAGATAAAGGAACTTCCGGGGAGAGAGTGCAATGCCAACCACGATTCACGACATCGCCAGAATGGCCGGTGTATCCATAAGCACTGTATCAAAGGCACTCAACAATTACAGGGGCATCAATGCGCAGACGAAGAACAGAATTATAACCATTGCTCAGGAAAACGATTTTCATCCTAATTCAATGGCTCGCGGACTGGTGACGAAACAGTCGCATGTGATCGGTTTCTTCCTGAACGATGCAATTAACTCAGGTCTTTTACACCCCTTTTTTCAACAGATCATTCAGGGTTGTAAACGAACGCTGGGCGATGCTGGATACGATATTCTGTTTTTTACGAATTCACTTTTCACTGAGGACCGGATTCACAATGACTACCTGAACCGGGCGCAACATCGGCTGGTCGACGGAGTCATCATGATGGGGATGGATCGGGATGATGTGGGCGCGCACGAAATCGCCGTCAGCGAGCTTCCCTGCATGTCCATTGACATGGCGCTTACTGGACCGCGCTCGGGGTTCGTCCAGTCGAACAATATCGACGCCGCGCGTCAGGCCGTTCAGTATCTTGTTTCTCTGGGTCATGAGAAGATCGCTTTTGTAGGCGATATATACCGTTCCAAACCGGGTGAGGACAGAGAGTTTGGCTATGTGATGGCAATGCGCAATCACAACCTGCAGATTCATGCAGAGTGGAGGGAAGCGGGTGACTTTTCCAGGGAGAGCGGGTTTCAGGCCATGAGTCGAATATTGCAGGGGCGTGAGCTTCCCACGGCGCTTTTTGCCATCGGGGATCTCATGGCCATCGGTTGTATAGAGGCGATTCAACAGGCTGGGTTAAGGGTTCCGCATGATATTTCTGTCATTGGATTCGATGACATCAGTCTGGCGGAATCCCATAACCCACCGCTGACAACTGTTCGCCAATCGATGGTGCACATGGGCGAAAGGGCTGCAAAGGCGTTGATTCAACTCATCGAAAATCCAAACGTCACACCATCGGTCATCACGTTGGACGCAGAGTTGGTGATTCGTGATACGTGCCGTTCCCTGAAATAAGCTCCGGAAATTTGACTGTGTCCGGGATGCGGACCCACTGAATCAGGACAGATATCTGATTTTCGCGGCAATCGGAGTACGTGGTTTGGCGATTGGAAAGCTTGCCGGATAGCCGACGGGAATCATGGCCACCACATCGTAATCCTCCGGAACTTCAAGGATCGCGCGACTTTGCGCCGAGGCGCCAAAAGTCGACAGACCGGTTCCCACGCCCTCTTCGTGCGCTGCGAGCAGAAAATTCTCGATAAAACAGGAGACAGCCATCACGTTCTCATCACGCTCCAGAGCTGTTTTCCCAGGCGCAGACAGTATCGCGAGCAGCACGGGCGCGTCTCCGAAGTTGGTTTTGTGGTTTAATTTCATCCGTGTTTCTGGACCTACAACAAGGACTTCCCAGGGTTCCACCATGCGATGGTTGGGCGCAAGAGCAGACGCCTGCAACCAGGACAAAAGGCGATCGTGGTCAATGGGGTCGGGGTTAAACTGTTTGATGTTGCGACGGGTTGAAATGGCGTCCAGTACGTTCAAATGAGGCATCTCCTGTCTCGTGTGTATGATGGTCAGACTGAGTCCTCATTTATTATACTATCGGATTTGCGCCGTGACGATTGGGTTTCTCCTCTTCTATCGCCAAATGGGCCATACAGTACGAGACGATACTCTCCGATCCCTGGTTCAGGTTCAGCCCGTCGGCGTGAATGCCGTCATAGCAGCCGCCGGTTTGTTCATCGATCAGCGACTGGTTCCGCGAGTTGCGACCGAGATACCACAGATGGCAGAGCAGTGCGTGTTCCCGATACGTTTCATCACCCAGTACGGCAAATGCTGTCTGGCAGCAGAAGAGCGTTTCGCAGGCTTCGATTGGCTGTTCATCGTATAAAGCCGCTTCGCCGCCGCGCTGAAGCCATCCGTTGCAACCGATGGGCTGGAAATATCCGTTGTCAGAAAAGGTCAGCAACACCAAGAAATCCAGGCTCTCCTTGGCGGTTTCTCTGAGCTCGTCGGCGCCGGACGCTTGGAAGGCCCTGAATAACGACCACGGCAGTATGGCGTTGCCGTAGGTGACGCTGTCCTCAAACCAGCGCCAGTCATCCGTTGCACAGCGGCGATACCGCGTATGCAGTTGCATGGCCAACTGTTCGACAAGGCGTAAAACATCTTCCCGAACAAGGGAGTCTGCCGCCACGCCTCCTTTTTCTACATAGGAGTCGGTTGCCGAACTGGGCGCCTCCAGGAAATAGGTTAATCCAATGAGCGCGTATGCCTGCGCTCTGGGTGACGCCAGAGACGCTGCGAGCGGCACTGCTTTATTCAGCATATATCGGCAGGTGTTTTGAAGGTTTTCCGGCGCAGAGGAATCCGCAAGCATAAATCCGAGCGCCCATAAGCAGCGGCCGAAACAGTCCTCCGATCCTCTGGCCTCAATAAAGTGACGGTCGTAGTCCATGAAGTTTTTGAAGCTTCCGTCTTCATTTTGGGCATGATGGATGAAGGCCAGGTACGTGTACATCAGGTCCAGGGCGCGGGCGGACTTTTCACTCCTGTATAACATCAGCGCGACGATCAGCGCCCGCGCGTTGTCATCGGCGGTGTACCCCTTGCTGCGATCGGGGATGCCGAATCGGGTATGTTGAAAGATCCCGGTGTCGTCCGTCAGTCTGTACAGGTACTCGGTCTGCACTGGTTGTGTGACAGGAAATTCCGTCATACGACATGACCGCTGTAATGATTGACGCGGACACTTTCATGAAACAGCACTGCATAGCGCTTGGCGATTTCGCTCCACATCATGGTACGGCCAAGGGCCAGTGTGCGTGCTTCCATGTCCGCTTTTTTGCGGGGGTCCTCAAGCAGTTCCAGAATTCGCGTCGCCAGGGAATTGGAATCTCGGAAATCGGCCAGCAGTCCTCTTCCATCGGCCAGCATTTCTGTGGCATAGCGGTAGGGTGTAGACACGATGACTCGCCCGTAACCGATGCCGTAGGCGAGCGTGCCGCTTACCGCCTGATCCCGGCCCAGATACGGAGTCATATAAATATCGGACAAAACCAGTGATTGAATGACTTCCTCCTGGGTTAACATGCGATCCACAAATTCCACGTTGCTGTCCAGCCCCAGTTTCGACACGAGCGCCGTCAGCTGTTGGCGGTACACTTCTCCGTTTCGCTGTTTCACGATCGGATGCGTCTGTCCCCACACGATGTAATGCGCGCCGGGATGTCTTTTCACAATCTGGCCCATCGCCTTGATGCCGTACTCGATGCCTTTGCCGGGGCTCAGGAAGCCAAAGGTAGAGATGATTTGTCGATTTTCAAATCCATAGCGCTGTTTCAGGATTTCCCTTGGCTCCGTCTGCACAAAGGGCACACCGTGATTGATCACCGCGATTTTGGCGAGGGCAATATCGTAGATGGAAGTCAGGTCGTCGACCGTATTTTGCGCCATCGTGATCGCTTTGAGACTTAAATAGGCGAGGCGGTTGATAATATGACGCTGCTTGGGAGTGGGCGCCGTTAATACGGTATGGAATATGACGATAAACGGAACTTTCAGATTCTCGACCAGATCAAGAACATATTCGCCGTTTTCTCCGCCGTAGATGCCAAATTCATGCTGAATGACCAGCAGGTCGATGTTTGAGTAGTTTAGTTTTTCTGCGCTCTCTGTGTAATCAAGGCGATTGTGGTGGTCGATTTGCCCCATCACCTGTTTTCCGTACGCATACGTTCTGCCCTGATCGTTGACGGCGATGATGCGCGGAGGATTGAAATCCTTCATTTGCGCAATCTCTGTGATGAGATCCTGTGTAAAAGTGGCCAATCCGCATATTCTTGGTAAGCTTGTTCCCAAGACTGCCACGTTGCATTTACCATTGCCGATAGTCACTTCAAAGACCTCCTGTTTTCTTGGAGATTTATTAAGACATGCATGAAAATGTAATCATAATGTTCTGTCTATTTCTGTGGACCTAGCGTCAGCGTACTGTGCATACCGTGGACGTTGTGTCGTGATTGTACGAAAGAACAGATGGCGGCTAAGGGTGGAGGGTGTGAATTCTGGTGTGCCGAGAACGCGCATATGCAGCAAAAAACCTCTGCCCGTTCGACTGCTATCTGTAGTACAGCGTACCATGCCGTTGTTGAATCGTCAAATATAATATAGTGTTTTATGGAATTCTTGGTTGTTTTTTAATGGGATGCGGAGGGATCGGCGTGTCGAAAGCGAATGTGATGTAAATAGTTGTAAATTCATTTGTCCGGTCCATGAATTTTTTGTCCAGTCAACGGGAATCCTTGCTCAGAAAGCAGAGGGGAGCTGTATGTGTGTGACTTTTGATGATCACGAGCTGCGTCTGATGGAGCGCGCGTACGAAAAAATCAGTCCGTTTGAGTTCAAAAACAAACTTGTCAGTCTTGCGAGAGAGGAGGAAAAGAAGACTGCACGGACCATGCTTGACGCAGGGCGGGGCAATCCAAACTGGATTGCGGCGACGCCGCGCGAATCCTTTTTTGCACTGGGTCAGTTCGCCGTGCAGGAAAGCCGCCGCGTGTGGAATGACAACGATCTTGCCGGGAAACCAGCACGGCAGGGGATTGCAGGGCGTCTTGCCAGCTATCTTCAGGAGTGCGGGCGGACGCAGGGCGTCGAACTGCTCGGGAACATCATCAATTATGGCGTCACCGTCAGGCAGTTCGACGCGGATGAATGGGTTCATGAACTGGTGGACGGCGTCATCGGCGACAATTATCCCGATCCGGATCGTATGCTTGCGCACGTTGAACTGGTCGTGCACGATTACCTGATGCAGGAACTGTGCGGACCGGGAACTGTGCGCGGAAGATTTGATCTGTTTGCAGTCGAAGGCGCGACGGCGGCGATGTGTTATGTCTTTGACACGCTGATTGAGAATTATCTGCTGGCGCGCGGGGATAAGATCGCCATTATGACGCCGATCTTTCCGC
>JAKADD010000013.1 GCA_021820825.1 Bacillota bacterium | reverse complement strand
TGGGGTGCAGACGTCTTTTCCATGCCGCTCGAAAAATGGAACCGGGTGCTGGCAGTGAACGCCACAGGCTCCTTTCTGATGGCCCAGGCGCTGGGTAGGGGCATGGTGGATCGCGGTTGGGGTCGCGTGATCAATGTAGCGTCGATTGCAGGACTGTTCGGGATCGACCCCGATATCATGAACGCGGTGGGGTATCATGCGAGCAAGGGCGCCGTCATCGCGCTGACCCGTGATTTGGCCGTGAAATGGGCGTCGCACGGGGTAACGGTCAATGCGATCGCACCCGGATTTTTTCCATCCCGGATGAGTCAGGGCGTGCTCGCCCACGGCGGCGAAAAGATCCTGGCCGGAACTCCGATGCGCCGATTTGGCGGGGAGCATGATCTGAAAGGTCTCGTTGTCTATCTGGCGTCTGAGGCTTCGGCCTATATGACAGGACAGATTCTGCCCATTGATGGAGGCGCCAGCGCCGTATAGGCAACCGGCGGCTCCATCAATGGGAAGGGTGATGAGGATGGACGCACCACTACTTTGTAATCCTTCGCTACGCCCATAAGAATGGCGGTGAGTGAGGCGTCCAGCCGAATCTCGGCGATCGCGATCAGGCAGAATGGGATGGCCGCATTCAACGCCCCAAGAAGCAGATACTGTCTCCAATCCTCTTTCAATGACCACCGAATCGATGTGTCGGAGTTGGAGCCTGCACTTGCTTTTTACGGGTCACTGACGGGGCTGAAAACAGATTTGAGATTCCAATATCCCGACGCGGAACTGGAACTCGCGTCGGTGGGGCCTTTTCTCATCCTGGCGGGTTCCGAAGAGGCCTTGGCGCCGTTTCGCGAAACGTTGCCCACGTTCCGGGTTGATTCCGTGGAGGCATTCCGGGAACATCTGACGAAGAATGGCGCGCCCGTCATCCGCGATGTCAAGCGTGTACCCACAGGAAGCAACATGACGGTTCAACATCCGGATGGGTCAAGGTTTGAATACGCTCAGCATCACATCTGATGATTGGCGCCGCCGTTCGCTGCTTGCCGGTTGAGATCCTCGACCCGAGTTCGGCCGGAGAAGAACATTCGGTCGGGATCGACTGGACTCTGCTTGGCGGTGATTCGATCTGCCACAAGTTTATACACCTGCGCGTGACTGTCGAGCGCCGAACGATAGGAGTCGACATGCCCTTTTTGCAGCGGGCTTTCGTAGTAACCGGGAACGTATTTGTCGAGAAGGGCTTGCAGGACGCGGACGGCTTCGTTCAGGTCGGACACGGGATGGCACGCGCCAAAGATCATTGCGCTCAGATAAGCTGTGTCGGTCTTGGCAGGAACGGGATGGGCGATGGTTCCGCAATCTTCGCAGACCGTGAACGTCGCTTTGCGCGGCGAAGCCAGGAGGCGGGCTTTGCGGCCGTCCGCCGCCCCGTGGAAATACACGGTTGACTGAATCCACACAAAGTTGAGCGGCACGACGTAGGGATCGTCCCCGTCCGCGAGACCGAGGAATCCCGTTCGGGCGGCGAGGAGAAGAGCGTCGACCGCGTCAGGATCTGTGACCGCCATTTTTTGCTGGCGAATGTCTGTTTTCGAGAGGTTCATCAGATTCACTCCTATGGGATGTCGTACACATCTTCAGCGGATCAAACCCGCAGGTGATTGCGACGCTGCGGCGGTCTGGGAGTTAGACCCGCATGATCTTCTTTTTCCGATCACCAGCAGAACATGAAAATCCGAGTTGATCAGGAAGACGGTCATGCGATGGCACAAGTGATCTCGCATTTTCCGGGCATAGTACTGAACGGGACGGAAACTTCCGAAAAATCTTGTTGACGTAATAGTGCGAATAATTATATCATATGAGATACATATTCCGCTTGATGGAACCAGGGCGTGCGACTGTGTGATGCCGGCGGGAGTGCACGATGTCCAACAATCATACAAAGGAGTTGTTTCGATGAGTCCACCGCAAGTTGACTCCAGCGTGGCCGTGAATGGGAGTCACAAGAATTATCGCAGGGAACTTGGGTTTTGGACAGTTGTGTTCCTGGCCACCGGGGGAATTCTTGGACCAGCCGTGGGATTCACTCCGGTCTCTGTGTTGGCGCTGGCAGGTCCATCAGGCATTTTGGCATGGGTGGTCGCGTTTATCCTGATGCTGGCGGTTGCCATGGTCTACGTTGAACTTGGCACCATGTGGCCGCGTGCCGGCGGTGTTGCCTATTATCCCGCCAAAAGCAATGGTCCTATCGTCGGTGTCATGAATGCGTGGGGATCGTTGGTTGGCTATGCGCTCGCCGTGCCCTCCATTGTGGTTGCCTTTGTCGAATATCTGAGTTACTGGTTTCCTTCCCTATTCAAAAATGGCGTTCTCACCACGAGCGGAATTGCCCTGTCGATCCTTGTCCTGCTCATTGTATTTTACATCAACACGCTGCGCATTCGCTACATGGGTGAGATCAACAACGTGCTCACCGTACTCACGATTGTGGGTTTGCTGGTGATTTGTTTTACGCTTCTCGGGCGCTACCATGCAGCGAATTTCAGCCATTATCACGGATTTCTGTCGTTTGGGAGCAATGGGTTGTTCCTTGCGATATCGGCTACCATCTATGGATACGGGGGATTTCGCCAGCCGATCGATTACGCTGAGGAGATCAAAGATCCGGGGCGCAATATTCCAAAAGCCGTGTTCATCACCATGGTCATCACGCTCGTTGTCTATTTCCTGGAAAGCGTTTCTTTTGCGGGGGCGATCAACTGGGGTGACATGGGACTCAAGGCGGGGGACTGGGCTGGATTAAATACGCTTCCTTATCCGTTCGTCTCGGTGGCAACAGGGGCGGCGCTGCCCGTTATCGGACTGATTGCCGTCATTACCACGTTGATCGCTTCGTTTAAAGATGGGTACATCTATTTTGGCGGCGCCAGCCGCGTGGGCTACAGCATGGGGCGCTACGACGGCTACCTGCCGGCTCTATTCACGAGAATGACAGGAAACGGCATTCCCTTGCCGTCCGTGGTGCTGGTTTTCGTGATCTCTTGCATTTACATTATTTTTCTGCCGTCATTCTCGTCACTCTTTCCGTTGGTGGCAAGCGCACTGTTGCTCTCCTACGCACCAGGATCCCTGAGTCTGGCTATTTTTCGGGAAAAATACCCGAATGAGAATCGCCCCTATAAGCTTCCTGCGCATCGCATTTTGGCGCCATTTGCGTTTGTCGTCAGCAGTCTCATGATTTATTGGTCAGGCTGGAATTCTGTACATATTCTGATTCCGTCGGTTTTTGTCGGGCTCTTGCTCCTCTTCTTTTATGCGCGCAAGTCTCGGATCACCAGGGAGGATGTTGTGTACGGCGTTTGGTTCGTCGTCTATCAACTTGTGATCGTCGCGTTGTCCTACCTGGGCAGCAGCAACTTCGGCGGCAATAACACGCTTTCGTCCCCTTGGGACAGCGTTCTGTTCGCCGTCGTCTCGCTGCTGTTTTATTATTGGGGCTACGTTTCGGGATTGAAATACAAAGGAAATGCGGTATTTAACGACGAAGTCGCATAAATGTCAGTCGGGAGCACTTTTTCCTAGATACAAGGCGCTGGCGTTGTCATGCAGAATCATGCGGCACCATTGTTCCATCTTGCCTTTTGCAACATAACGGTTCACGCCTGTGTCTGAAAAATAGGCGGACAATGCACCGCGAAAGAGATCGGCTGACAACGCGAACAGTTCCGGGCGCGTGTGCGCGTCGGAGGCAAACAGAAAGCGCGACATCGGCGACAACTCCAGCGCTTCGGCCACAACGCGCCGCGCGCTGGAGGCGCCAAGCGGGATGATGAGCGAGACGTCGAAGAAGACCCCCGGATAGACGCTGGCCAGATACCCGGCCTCACGATGGTACGGATAGGTGTGCAGGAGCGCGAGGCGAAGGCCGCGCGGACAGAACGCTTCGATGAACTCGCGCAGGAGGAGAGGATTGCCCTGGAGCAGGTTTTCGTCGGGATCCCCATACCCTGAATGGAATTGCAGCGGCAATTCTTCGCGGATGAGCAGTGGAGCCGTTTCCCATAACATATAGTGGAACAGGTCGGCCTCCATCAAACGGCTGGAATTGGATGCGGTCCAGCGCTGGTAGGCGGCCTGTGCCTGCGCCGTGGACGCGGGCCGCAACTCCAGGCCGGTTCGATACGCGACGATCGACTTGATTCCAATAAAGCCGTTGCTGCGCGCACTGCGAACGGTATCCAGCAGTTCTTCCCGCCAAACGCCAAACGGTTTGTCCTTGTCGGCCAAGTCCTGGGCCGTAGTTTCCAGACGCAGAATCGGGTGGACCAAAGCGCCCGTGTGGCTTGCCAGGGCATCTGCGGGCATTCCCTGCGCCGGACTGAACCCGGTGTCGACAAACAGGCGTTCATAGCGCCGCGATTGGAACAGTTGGCGCGAGTAGTCGGCATAGTCCAGTGCGCGGAAAACATCTTCGAACTCGGCGGCGTTTTCCCACGGACGGCCCGTTGCGTCACTTGCGATGCGTTTGGCCGCTTCGTAAGTCACCGTCTCCTGAAGGTCGGAGAGGGGATACTTCGCGGGCGCTTCGGACGTCGTGCGAATGAATGTTTCCAGGTTTCCTTTTTGCGAGCCGTCGACCAGCGTGTGGCAGTGGTGGTCGATCAAAGGGAACTCTTGAAGGTCGAGCATTCCGTTCATCTCCTTGCCAAAAGTCAGATTGATGGGTGTCCGAAAAGCGTCTTGCCTGGACCCTTTTCGGACAACCTCTATTTAGAATGTATGAAAATGGCGCTTCAGCTCGAAAGCCGCGTCCTGCTCCGCAAAGGCGCGCGCCTCGGACCGCTTCACGGTCGAATAGGAACGCAGCAGGAGTTCCCCCAGCGCAGCCTCAAAGAAAGGGTCCGCGTTCAAGGCGTCAACGGCCTCCGTCAGGTCGGCGGGCAGCCGATGGATCTTCAATTGTTCCCGCTCTGCGTCAGAAAGTGAGGCCGGGTCAACTTCTATGGATTCCCCCGGCAGCCATCCGTGCTCGATGCCGTCGAGTCCGGCTGCGATCAGCGCGCCGATGGCCAGATAGGGATTGGCGGAGGAGTCGCTGGCTTTGAGTTCCATGTTCATCGACCGTTCTTCGTTGCCCCAGAATGTGGACGCGATACGGACGGCCGCTTCGCGGTTGTCGGGGCCAAACGCCGTGTATGCGGAACTCCATGAGCGGGGATTCAGGCGCCGGTAGGAGTTGACGCTGGCGCAGGTCAACGCGACAAGTCCCGGCAGATGGCGCAAGACGCCGGCGGCAAACTGGTAACCGACCGCGGAGACATTGTATCTGTCGCGCGCGTCCCACATCAGATTGCGTTTTTGTTCCGCGTCCCACAGGCTGAAGTGAATGTGTGCGCCGTTGCCCGGCTGATTGGCGAACGGTTTGGGGGCAAATGAGGCTACCATCCCATGCTGCGCGGCGACCGCGCGGACGGTTTCGCGATAGCGTACCTGATTGTCGGCGGCTGTGAGAGGGCACGTCGGGGCAATGGACAATTCATGCTGCCCGTGCCCCAGTTCCGGATAGTACTGTTCAGGCGAGATGCCCTGCGCTTTGAGCGCGTCCATGATGTCCGCGATGACTGGCGCACCGACTTCCATGGCAATCGAACTGAAGCAGAGCGTTTCGTCGATCGGCCGATATTCGCCTGTGTCATCTGGATTGACTGTGATGCCGCTTCGCGGCAACGACGACCCGGGTCGAAAATGCACCTGCGGCGATTTTCCGGGAGGGTCGGAGTCGTTTATTGCGCCCGTTGCGAGTTTAGCGACAGCGCTGTCTGAGCAGGGGCGCAATAAACGACTCCGACCAGCAGGGACCGGCAATTTTCTGGGATAGGCTAGGGTGAATTCATCTTCATACGTGGTCAGGACGCGCAGGCCCATGGCCGCCGCCCGGTCGACGACGCGTTTGAGAAAGCTGCGCGGGCAGGCGGTCCAGGGACGATGATCAAGCGCAATCATGTCGCACATCATCACGCCCACGCGAGGGGAGTAGGGCAGGATGCGAAAGGAATCCGGATCGGGCATCAGACGGATTTCGCCCACCGGTCCCATCTCGGGAATCGGCTGCAGTTGGTCGAGCATGTTCATCGCCTGCATGGCCGGCGTCAGGCCAATGCCGCCCATCATGCGGCCGCGCAGGTGGTCTGCATGCGTCGCCTTGCCGCGGATGACGCCGCCGTTGTCCACGTAGAGAAAGCGAACTTGCTGCAGATTCGCCGCTTCAGCTTGTCGCAGAACGTCGTCCATATTCATGCTTTGCACCTCCGTGTTTATCTCGGGTAACTCCGGCGTAATGCCTTGAAGGAAAGAGGAACAGGTTACGGGCGGTCACAGTTCGCGCGCCGTACCGACGGCCACCCGCTCCGCCTGTTCAGCCTGCGGGAAAACGGTCTGCAATACGTAGTCGTCGCCGCTGTGCAGCGCCGTCGTGAGAAAACGGGCGCCATCCGCCGCAAACGCGTACACTGCATTGTCATCGTTGCCGCAGTAAAAGAGGATGGGGGAACCCCGTCGCATCACGCCGACGTTCGCCCGCCCGCCCAGCCTCTGGTGAGCGCTGATGAGAGCCTCGCCTGGATTCTCGCCTTGTGATACAAGATCCTGGTAGTAACAGAACCCCACTTCACTGTCCGATGTTCCTTCCAGCCGGTTCTGATAGGCAGACTGAAACTCGCGATGTTGCGCGAAAAATCCATTGTGCGCGAAGGCCAGTTGGCGATCCTGGCTCAGATAGGGTTGGGCGTTGCGATGCGCGATCGTGGTCATCAGACTCGGACGGCGCAGGTGCACCAGATATTCGGTCGACTTCACACCGGCGAGTGTGCGGCGGGCAAGCGTGTCGCGCCGGATCCCTTCGACAGCGCGGTAGCGCAGGAGTTCCCCGCCCGCCGACTTCCACGCGAGGCCCCAACTGAAACCGGCCACCCCGTATTCATCCAACAACTCCGCATACGTCAATACGCGTTCGATCGGCACTTCACGATCGGATTGAATGGCCAGCATCTCACACACACTTTAACACTCCCCTACTATTTTAATCCTGGCCCAATCCAATAGAGTTCGATTTGTTTCTACTTTTCAAGGGATTTTGCCCGGATGTATTGACATAATAGTACGAACAGTTCCATAATACAAGATGTATTTTCCGTTGCATGGAACCAAATAGATTCACGCAGCAACCGGGAGTTCAAACTGAGTTTCAATCCTGACAGAGGAGCGCTGCCATGAAGAACTTCAGCACGAATGATATTCGCGCCGTCATTGCTGAGCAAGGGGTGGAAGTTGTTCGCGTCGTCTTCAACGATCTGGTCAATGTCGCACGGGCGCGCAACATTCCTGTTGCGTCATTTTTGGACAATGTGCTGGAAGAAGGGTTGCAGTACCCGTCTGCAATGTTTTCGGTGGATACGGCGGCCAATTTCGTTCTCGCCGCCGGCGCCGGATTTGCGGGCGGCTACGGCAGTTGGCAACTCAAGATCGATCCGTCGACATTCACCGTGCTTCCCTGGGCGCGAAAAACGGCCCGTGTGATCGCAGACGTATTTACGCTCGACGGCGATCCGGTGTCGGTTTCGCCCCGCACGGTGCTGCAAGGCGTTCTGGCCGAACTGGAGAGAGAAGGGTACTCTGCCTATGGAAGTGCGGAACTGGAGTTCTACGTGTTTCGCAAATACGACAAGGCTGGATATGAGCCCACGTGGACAGGGTTGCAATGCTATTCTGAGGTAAAGCAGGCGGAAACGGACGATATTCTCTACCATCTTTCCGTGCCGATGAAGGAGATCGGCATTCAGGTGGAGGCGGCCAACACCGAATACGGGCCGGGGCAGTTTGAGATTTCCATGAAACCATTCGCCGGATTGGGTCAGGCGGACGCGGCGTTTTATTATAAGACCGCCGCCAAGGAATTGATGCATCAACAGGGGCTGCACGCCACTTTCATGACCAAACCGCTCAGCGGACAGAGCGGCAGCGGGGCTCATTTCCATCACTCTCTGTACCACGCCGGGACGGGCCAAAACGCGTTCTACGATGAGCATGACGGAAATGGCATGAGTGACGCATTCAAACACTTCATCGCCGGCCAGCTTGCGCACTCGCGGTCGATATGCGCGTTTGCCAACCCTTCGATCAACAGTTATCGCAGGCTGCGGCCGTACACGTTTGCACCGTCCAATATCACGTGGGGTTTTGAGAATCGCATGTGCCTCATTCGTGTGCCAAAGGCCCGCGGTCAGGGCACGCACCTGGAGAACCGCATGCCGGGGGCGGACAACAACCCGTATTTGATGATGGCGGCCATGTATGCGGCCGGCCTCGACGGCATTCGCAACCGCACGCCGCTGCCGGATCCGGTGCAAAACGAAGATGCGTACACTGTGAGCGGGAGCGGCCAACTGCCGAGAAGTCTCGAAGAAGCGCTCGCCGCCCTGCAGGCCGATGAGGCGTTGGTCAAGTACCTTGGCCGCGATATGGTGGATTCCTATGTGGCTCTGAAGGGAAATGAATTGGCCCGCTTCCAGAACCATGTGACTGACTGGGAGATTCAGGAGTATTCCGAATTGTTTTAGGTGAGTGAATCCGAACGCATTCGGGCAATCGGAAGGAGGGCTCCATGTGACCGACGGCAGGACAACTGCAGACGGTTCGCTGGTTCGTTCGCTCGATCGCGGGCTGCAGATTCTCGATGCGCTCATCGCCGCAGGATCACAGTCGCTCAGCCGCATTGCGAACGCCGCCGAGCTTCCGAGATCCACAACACACCGCCTGCTCATGACGTTGCAGTCGCGCGGGTATGTGGCCGGGTCGGACGGGGAAAGCGGCATGTATCGTTTGGGCGTGAAAGGCATGTGGTTAACGTCTGCCCGCAACACGATCCACGGTCAATTGGTCCAATTGCAATCGTTGACCGGGGAGACGGTGAACTTTGGCGCCATCGTCGGCAAAGATGTCGAATACATCGACAGGGTGATATCTGACCACGCGCTGCGCTGGGGCGTGGACATTGGATCGCGCATTCAGACGCACAGCTCGGGGATGGGCAAAGCGATTCTCGCCTATCGCGAAGATTTGCTCCCAGACCAGTCCAAGCTCATGAAGCGCACGGACCGGACCATCTCGCACCTTCCGGAATTGCGCGCCCAATTTAAGGCCATTCGCCGTGATGGGTTCGCCATCGACGACGAGGAATTCATCGACGGCGTCATGTGCGTGGCGGCGCCGATTCGCGATGAGACGGGGAAGGTGATCGGCGCCGTCTCTATTGCCGGTCCGACCGTGCGCTTTCACCGCGAAGCCGCCATGGCGTGCGCGCCGAGTCTGATCGCGACAGCCGCCGGGATTTCCGGCGCCCTCGGCTACGTCAGCGATGCAAGGGAATAAGGAGGCGGAAGGACATGGCAGAGGAGAAACAGAAACAAGGAACGGGCGGGTATTTTGCGACCGGCGATCGCGTGATTGACATAACCGGCGACTTCAAACCCGAGTTTGCGAGCACGGATGATGTTCCGCTGCTGAGTGTGGTTGAGGGAGTGGGACTGAAGCCGGTGTTCGGAGAGAACATTCTGTTCAGTTTTGTGTACATGGAGCCAAACCGGGTTGTTCCGGTGCATGCGCATCCGGAAGAGCAAATGGGAACGATGATTGAGGGCGAGTACGAGTTTGAGTTGAACGGCGAGAAGAAAATGATCCGCAAGGGAGACGTGTATATTGTTCCGCCGAACGTGCCCCACGGCGCCCGCACGTATGACAAGCCATGTTTAGCGCTGGATGTTTTTTCGCCGCCTCGCAGCGGGTATCGCGATATGATGGAGGAAGCGCTGCGCAAGCAGGCTCAGGAGAAAGGGGAATAACAGATGGCGCAGGCCGAGGCATTGGCAACCCAAGGACCGTCTCCACAACAGGAGATCACGGACGGATTCTGCTTTTTCAAAGGGGCGATCACGCCTCTGGCGGATGCGAACGTGAACATCTCTACGCATGCGCTCAACTACGGAACTGGCTGCTTCGAGGGCATCCGCGCGTACTGGAACGTGGAACAGGAGCAATTGTACATCGTGAAAGGCGTGGAGCATTTCAAACGCTTGCTGCAATCCTCCCGGATTCTGAAAATCAAGTGCGCGTACACCGCCGAGGAATTATTGGACTGGACCGTCAGGACGCTCCAGACAAATGGGTATCGCGAGAACGTCTACATCCGGCCGCTCGCTTTCAAGGCAGCGCAGGTTATCAAGGTCACGCTCACTGGCCTGCGGGATGAAATTGCGATATTCACCGTGCCGATGGGCGATTACGTGAAGACCG
Organism: Bacillota bacterium; assembly: GCA_021820825.1. Next base: position 5,197 of record JAKADD010000013.1, on the reverse strand, counting down.
AAGGGCTTCGCGCAGTCGTCTCCAACTGGACGCGGGTTGCGGACAATATCATTCCGTCCCGCGCAAAGGTGACGGGCGCCTACATCAACCCGGCGCTTGCCAATGACGCGGCGACGGCGGACGGTTATGACGAAGCGATCATGCTGTCCACGGACGGTCAGGTCTCGGAAGCCAGTTCCGCCAACCTGTTTGTGGTGCGCGACGGCACACTCGCCACAACTCCCATCACGGCTGACATTCTGGAGGGAATTACGCGGCGCGCAGTGCTTCAATTGGCCGATCAGCTTGCCATCCCGTATGAAATCCGCCCGATTGACCGCACAGAGTTGTACATTGCCGACGAGATGTTCCTGGCGGGCACCGGGGCCCAAATCGCTTCCATCACGTCGGTCGACCGGCGCGCGGTTGGAGACGGCGAACTCGGACCCGTCACGCAGCAGTTGCAGGAGTTATACAACCGGGCTGTTCGCGGACAGGAAGAACGGTATCTGGACTGGTTGACGCCTGTCTATGCCTGAGAGGGGTGGCAATGTGGATCTCGGTTTGCAGGGAAAGGTGGCTTTGGTCACCGGAGGTTCGCGGGGCATTGGGCGCGCTGTGTGCGAAGAATTGCTGGGTGCGGGATGCGTCGTCGCGTCATGCAGTCGCCATGTGGACGACTTTGCGCCGCTGCAGGCTGAAGTTGGCCCTGATCGGCTCTTTGCGAAAACCGTGGACGTCACGGATGCAACCGCCATCGAGCGGTTTGCGGGTGCGGTGGGAGAACGCTTTGGCCGTGTCGATATCTTGGTCAACAATGCGGGCAAGGCCTATCCGGGCGCCTTCAAAACACTGACAGACGAGGACTGGCTGGCTGACATCGATGTCAAGCTCATGGCCTACGTGCGGTTTGCCCGCGCGGTTCTGCCCTTCATGGGTCGCGGCGGAAGAATGGTGAACATGGCGGCGGTGTTTGGCAAACAACCGGATGCGCGGTTTTTTGCGTCAAGCACCAACCGCGCCGCCTGTCTGTCCTTCACCAAGGCGCTGGCAAAAGAACTGGCGGCGGATGGGATTTTGGTGAACGCCGTCAATATTGGCTTCGTTCACTCAGGCCAGTGGGACGGCCGGCCCGAGAGCTTTTTTTCCGAGTTGGTCGATCGCTTTGAAGTGCCGCTGGGACGCTTCGGCGAGGCGCGGGAGGTTGCCGCGGCTGTCGCGTTCTTGGCGTCGGAGCGAGCGTCGTACATCACCGGGGCGATCCTTGACGTGGATGGCGGAATGGCCAGGTATCTGTGATTTCTTCGCCTGCTTGCTTGCCCGAAATAGCGCCGCGGGCATATATTTTTCCCGGTTGCCGGCGGCGCTGGACCATGCAGGTTTCGCAAGCACTCCTGACGTGCGGGAGATTTCAGTTGAGAGAGGGTAGTCGCGGATGGCATTGGTGGAAGCGATAGAAGAAGAAGACGCCAGCGGGCTGGTCAAGGAGATCTATGAAGAGATGAAACGCGTGCGGGAGTGGGATCGAGTGCCGCTCATCTGGCGCGCGATGGCCGTCCAACCGGAGTATCTGCGCGCGAACTGGGAACGGTATAAGGCTATCATGCTGCAGGGGGAACTCAGTCCCCTGACAAAAGAGATGATCGCGCTTGCAGTGTCGATGGTGAACCGTTGCAGCTACTGCATCGACAGTCACTCGCTGGCCGCGAAGAAACTGGGTTTGACAGAGCGGCAACTCGTCGAAATGGTGTCTGTCATCGATTTCTTTTCTGGCACCAATGTGTTTTCGAGCGGACTCAAACTGGAGTTTGATCAGCCGGGTCAGGGAGGCGATCGGCGGTGACAGTGAATCGGGAGTATTTTCGCGGCGCGGTTGAGTGGAACGGCGAGGCCGACTATGAGCCGTCTTTTTCCCACATGCCCAGCCTGGATTCGCTTGAGGCGGCGCCGGGAGTTGTGCTGCGGCCGCTGTTTGGACGCCAGTTGATGCTCAGTCACGTCACGTTTGCCCCCGGCGCGGAGGCTCCGGTTCACCAGCATGCGCAGGAGCAGATGAGTTTCGTGCTGGAGGGGCGGCTGGAATTTCAAGTGGGACATGAGAAACAAGTGGTCGGTCCCGGCGAGGCGGTCGCCATCCCTGCGCATGTTCCGCACAGCGCGGTCGCTTTGGCGGAAGGCTGTGTGTGCATCGACGCCTTCTCGCCGCCCAGGGACGCCTTTCGGGAATTAATGGCGCGGGAGAGGGCGCACAAATGACATATCGCGCCAAGAAATTGTATCTGCTCCCGGCGGGACGGTGTCTGGTGGACGCCTCCGCGCTCGACACCCGTCTTGAACCCGGGAGGCTGGCCAATCTGCCGATGGTCCTACCTGGTAGAAACGACGGACGGGCCCATCCTAGTGGACACGGGAATGCCAGAATCCTGCGTGACTAACCCGGAGGGATTGTTTAAGGATACGGAGGATGAGGGACTCATCGTTCCGCAGATGGGGGCGCAGGATGTGCTTACGCGAATTCTGGAGCGCGCGGGGTATCAACCGCGCGATCTGGTCTGCGTCGTCAGCACACACTTGCATTTCGACCATGCCGGCGGCAACCGGATGTTTCCCGATACAGAGATCGTCGTGCAGCGGGCCGAATACGATGCGACTCAGGTGCAGGACAACTATTTAGATTGCTGCAAAGACCCTTCATTGCACTACCGGTTTGTGGACGGCGATCTGGAATTGGTTCCCGGAGTGACCCTGCTGTCGACGCCAGGTCACACGCCTGGCCACCAATCCGTGCTCGTGAAGACGGAAAAAACAGGCGCCCTCCTCTTGACGATTGACGCGGCGTATGTCAGGGGCAACTTCGAGAACGGTGTTCCTTTCGCTGTCAAGAACGCAGCGGACGCAGCCAAGTCAATCGCGCGGCTTAAAGATATAGAGAGGGCGGAGAATGCCAAGATATTCTTCGGGCACGACGCGGCGCAAGCGACCGCGTGGCATGCACATCCCCTGCATTACTAGTACACGATGGCTTTAATGCATAATCATACGAGTACAGCTCAAATCTTCAGCAATTTACCGTCGTATTTCCACTTGAATGGCTTGGCCAAATGCTCGTTGTAATAGTCAATAAATTGTCTGATTCGTTCCTCCATCGCTTCTTTGGAGGCAAAGCTGGAGCGCTTGTTCAATATTCGGCGAACCAGAATGCTGAACAGCACTCAATCTGATTCAACCAGGAACAATGCTTGGGCGTGTGGATAAACGGAATCCGGTGACTCCCATCCCGAAAAACACCGCAGGCGAATTTTCTTCCCGGTTGTTGGTGGCGCGCAATTTTTAGGCATTATAAGGTAGCTAAAACACAAAGTAACCGTAGATCGTCTCGTCTTCTTACTCTTTTGTTCACTACATGGATACTTCCATTTCTAGCAATATTTATTATTGGTGAAATTAATAGGTCACAACTCCTAGTAAGTTATTGACCCTAACTTTAGTACTGATGTGTATTGAAGCAATAGTCGCCTTTATTGTGGTCAATGTTCATATCGCTTTGAAAAAAGGCAAGACATTAAGCGGTGAATTGAATGTCATTGAAACCATATAGCTTAGGGGGTTGCGCATGAAAAGGCGATGGTTCATCTATGTCGTGGTTGGAATTCTATTTGGAGTCTTTGACTTTTACTTACCTAGTATCTTTCCACATCTCTCTATTAACTCGTATTTTATCGGGTTCGGATTTTATTTTGGCATTTTGAATGGATTGTTTTTGCAGTAGTCAGCGGCATGATTGTTGGATTTTTGGTAAGTTTTATTTATCTTTTTGTCAGAAGGTTGCTACAAAAATAAGCTCATTCCTTTCGTGTTCAATGTCATCCGGCTTTCGCGTAGGTGCGGTGCGCTACAGCGTTTGTACGATCAGGAGCACAGTCAGCCCCGCAAGCAGAGCCACGATGGAGCCGCCCCAGATGCGCGCCAGAAGGGTGTTGGCGTAGGCGCCCATGATGCTTTTGCGACTGGTGAGCACCACCAGAAACAACAGGATCGGAATCATCACCATGGCCCCCAAAGCCTGTGACAGTACGGCGACAAAATTGAGCGGTAGATGGGGAACCAGGATCGCGGCGGCCGCAACGACAAGACTGCCCATGTAAACGGCATAAAATTTGGGCGCGCCCGATATCTTGTCATTGAGGCTGCGCGACCAGCCAAAGGCGTCTGCGATCGTCCACGACGATGACAGGGAGATCGTAATGGCGGCGAGAAATCCCGCATTAAACAGCCCAAACGCGAATAACACGGCCGCGAGATGACCGGAAGCGCGAGCCAGCGCGGAAATAATTGCGGAGGGGCTGAGCGCGCCCGCACCTGTCACATGCCCGTACAGTGCGGCGCCGCACAAAATAATCGCTGTCGCGATGATGACTTGCAAAGCGCTGCCAAGCAGAGTGTCGATGCGTCCAATTCTCAGTTGCTTTGCCGTGATTCCCTTGTCGATCACCGCGCTGCCCTGAAAGAAGATCATCCAGGGAGCGATGGCGTTGCCCACTGTGGCAATCACAAACCAGACGATGTGGCCGCGCATGGCTGACGGGATCGACCATGCGGCAAAGGCGTGGCCAATGGCTGCGAAGCTTGGATGGGTCAGAAGCGCAATCAGCAGAAAGACGGCGTTTAATGCGCCTACAAACAGGGCCAGCCGTTCTTTGGTCCAATACCCTGTGAACAGGGCGAGCGAGACGACCAGAGCCAAACAGGCGGCGTCTGCGATCCAGAGTGGAATGCCCAGCATCACAAGGCCTGCAGTCATGCCGATAAACTCAGTCATCAGGGTCAGCAGGTTTTCAATTACCAGGGTGCCGATGCTGTAGTACCCCCACCACCGGCCAAAGTGGCGGAAAATCAGCTTTGTATAGCCTGTCTGTGTCACTGCGCCAAGGCGCATGGTCATTTCCTGAATCGTATACGTGATGGGGGCAAGGCACAAAACAAAGGGAATGAAGAAACCGATTCCGAATTGCATGCCTGTGACTGCATACTCGATGACTCCCCCTGCGTCGTTGTCTCCAATCATGGCAAGGAGACCGGGTCCCATCAGCGCCCAAAGCAGCCATGTGCGCCTGCGCCAGCCGCCGACCGGGGCGGACTGCGGCGACGCTTCTGTCGGCGCAGGGGCCGTCGGTGCAGTCGGGGCCATTGTGGTCGCTTCCTGATCAATCATGCGCTT
>JAKADD010000374.1 GCA_021820825.1 Bacillota bacterium | reverse complement strand
AGACGTCAGGAAGCGGAAAGACTGTGGGCTCCATGACGCCATCCATATCAATCTGCAATTTTTCGATCATGTCTCTGACGATTGCGCTGGAGTCGGTGCGCGCATGTGGAAGCACGACTGGATTTTGGCCATTTCTAAAATACATTACGGTGTGTTCCGTGACTTCTCGAATCAGCGCAAGGATGTGCTGCATGCCCAAAGCGCCCACCGTATACTGCTGCAACCGATGTGCGATGTGCTCCACATCATCGAGCAGTTTGTGGTGTCTGCTGAGGATGAGGCTATGCACATCTTGAGTGATGTCGACAAAGCGCACCTGAAAGGTGAACACAATCAGAGGGAAGTCATGCGCGTCGGCAATCTGCAGAATTTCCGGTGGCACTTCCCTGATCGCTGTACCGAGTTCCATACAGAGCCCCACAGCATTGCCGGCGATCAACTGCTCGACGTAGGACCGAAAGTCCTCCGTACAACGGCTGAATCCCATGCCGGTCGTGAGTACGAGTTCGCCGCCGCGAATCATGTCGCGGACCTCAAGAACGTCCAGTATATGAATCCAGCGTAAAGGCCGATCGACGCCGGACGCTCCGGCAAGCAACTGTGCGCCTTTGAATACCGGGCGCATCAATACATCCTGGATGCGCAGCTGGCTATGCACAAGTCCACCCCTACCAATCATGCGAGTCTGACCGCGAAACGACAAATAGTCATATTCTTCTGTCGATAGATCATACGATCTGTCACATGCTTTGCTTGCGGCCAATGTGATATCTTCATATCAATCATCAGGTTGTAGAAATGATTCTAGCATATACGAGGAGAGGTGTCATGGTGCAGGGAACGGAATCACAGACTCCAACCGACACATTGCTCTCACGACAGAAAAAGTATCTGGTTCCTGGCGTGAGCACCTACTACGATGAACCGATCGTGATGGATCATGGCGAAGGCTGCTATCTTTACGATTCGGATGACCGTCGCTATCTGGACTTCTTCGGCGGTATTCTCACCGTGTCTGTCGGACACGCCCAGCCGCAGGTCAACGCGGCGATCAGCGATCAGATCAGCAAGGTGACACACATTTCTACACTCTATCTTCATCAGTCCATGGTGGATCTGGCCGAACGTCTCGCGCAAATGACCCCCGGCGAGTTGACGGTGAGTTTCTTTACAGCGAGCGGAACGGAGGCGGACGAAACGGCCGTCGCCATGGCGCGTCTGGCCACGGGAGCGTACGATGTGATCGCGTTGCGCCACAGCTACAGTGGGCGTTCCGCCTTGGCCATGGCGCTCACAGGGCAGGCGCCCTGGCGGCTCGGGATGTCCGGCGTGCCCGGCGTCACGCACGCCATGAACGCCTACTGTTACCGTTGTCCGTTTGGCAAGACGCCTGACAGCTGTGGACTGGAATGCGCGAAAGACATGGAAGAAACGATCCGCACTTCGACTTCAGGCAGAATTGCCGCTGTAATCGCGGAACCCATTCAGGGTGTCGGCGGTTTTATCACGCCGCCAGAGGATTACTTTGCGGAGGTCGCGCGGATTGTGCGCAAGTATGGCGGACTCTTTATTGCCGATGAGGTGCAGACGGGATTTGGACGCACGGGTAAACAGTTTGGAATCGAGCACTACGGCGTGGAACCGGACTTGATGACATTCGCCAAGGGGCTTGCCAATGGGATGCCAATCGGCGCGGTCATAGCCACTCGCGAGGTTGCGAACGCCTATCGCGGGCCGACGATCTCGACATTTGGCGGCAATCCTGTGGCCATGCGGGCGGCGCTGGCCACGCTGGACGTCATGTCAGAACAGCAGTTGACGGACAACGCGCGTATACAGGGGCAGTTGCTGCGCGCTGGTCTGGAAGAACTGCAACTGCAGTATCCGGTGCTTGGCGATGTGCGGGGGAAGGGGCTTATGCAGGGGATCGAATTTGTCCGCGCCAATAAGGAACCGGCCCCGGATCTTGTCGCAGAGTTCTTTGAACTGACCAAGGCGCAGGGACTGCTTGTCGGCAAAGGAGGTCTGTTCGGCAATACAGTGCGCATCACTCCGCCGCTGACCGTTTCGTCGGCGCAGGTGAAAGAGGCGCTGACAATCATCAGGCGGGCTCTGGAGAAGATGTACGAAACGCATTCGGAACTGGGGCAAGTGTAGTAAGGAACACACTCGGGGAGGAACTATTGGCATGAAGGTATTGCAGAATCTGATCAATGGGCAGTTTGTCGATGCGAACGCAGTGGAGAGACTGGATGTGCCGAACCCGGCCACCAGGGAAGTGCTCGCACAGGTTCCACTTTCCAGCGGGGAAGATGTGGATCGCGCGGCGACGGCGGCGCAGGCTGCGTTTGAGAGCTGGAGTCAGGTGCCGCCGGCCGAGCGGGCGCGCGTCATGTTTCGCTACCGCGATATACTGGAGCGCCATAAGGATGAACTGGCGCTGCTGGTCACGCAGGAAAACGGGAAGAATTTGGACGACGCGCGCGGAGAAGTCCGGCGCGGCATTGAAGTCGTCGAGTTCGCGTGCGGGATTCCAACGCTGCTCATGGGCAGCGTGCTGCCCAACGTGTCGCGGGAGATTGATTCGGAGATGATTCGTTTTCCCGTTGGAGTGGTGGCCGGTATAACACCCTTTAATTTCCCGTGCATGGTTCCCATGTGGCTGTTTCCCATTGCAATCGCGTGCGGGAACGCATTTATTTTGAAGCCGTCCGAGCGCACGCCGCTATCGTCAAATCGGCTGGCGGAATTGCTGCTGGAAGCCGGCTTGCCGAATGGCGTGTTTAACGTCGTGCATGGAGCGAAGGAGGTTGTCGACCGGATACTTGAACATCCGGCAATCCGGGCTGTGTCTTTTGTCGGATCGGCGCCAGTCGCAAAGTACGTGTATCAGACAGCGGCCGCTCACGGCAAACGAGTGCAGGCGCTCGCGGGCGCAAAGAACCACCATATTGTGCTGGCAGACGCTCCGCTGCAAAAGACGGTCGAAATCCTGATTGGGTCCGCCTATGGAAACGCGGGAGAGCGGTGTCTGGCGGGCAGTGTTGTGCTGATTGAGGAAACGGTTGCGGATGAGTTTATTCAGTTGCTCACGCAGGCCGCAATCCGTATGGAGATCGG
>JAKADD010000373.1 GCA_021820825.1 Bacillota bacterium | reverse complement strand
AGCTTCCCGCTGTCATCTGCCCAAACATGATCAGACCTTTGCGGTCCAATTCCTCGAAATGTTCCCAGTTCGCCCACGCCGGCACCAGCAGGGAGTTCGCAAGCAGGACTCGCGGCGCGTCTTCGTGTGTGCGAAACACCCCCACGGGTTTCCCCGACTGAATGAGCAGCGTCTCATCGTTTTCCAATTTGCGCAAAGTGCGCACAATCGCATCGAACGCCTCCCAGTTGCGGGCCGCCTTGCCGCGCCCACCGTACACAACCAGATCGGCGGGCCGTTCCGCCACCTCAGGATCCAGATTGTTCATGAGCATCCGCAACGCCGCTTCCTGTTCCCAACCCTTGCAGGACAATTCCGCGCCGCGCGGCGCGCGTATCGATTCCCGAATCAGTGTCGACATTCCAATCCATCCCTCCTGTGCTGTTACTTTGCGATGATCGTAGCACAGAAATATTTATCTTGCAATTGCGGCAATTGAATAGTAGCATTTAATTATAGGCTGTAATATGAATGTCATCATGCGTAACTAGGAGCGCTATCTGTGAATCAGGAACAATCCGCGAATTGGGAACAATCCGCGAGCCAAACACTTGCGGCATGGTGGCGAACGGGCAGGCAGGGTTCCGACGCCAACCGTCTGATCGTACGCTACCTGGAAGAGCATTATCGCCAGGCGGCGTTCATGACATCGGCAGAACTGGCGGCGGCGGTCGGCGTCAGCCAGGCTTCCGTCTCCCGCTTCGCGTCTTCGCTTGGCTACTCCGGTTACGCCGAATGGAACAAGCAGATGCAACAGATCATCCGCCGCGAACTCTCCGCCGCAGAACGTCTCTGGTTTGCGGCCAACCCGGCGAGCGAACAGGGAGACCGCGTGTTGCAGAGCGAATTGCTCAACCTCGAACAGCTTGATCGCGTTGTGCGCTCGGATGCCTTCAATCAATTTGCGCGACTGATCGCCAAAGCAGAAAGAGTCCTGTTCGTCAGTGCGCGCGCCTCGGCCACATTGATGCCATACGCCCAGTATTTCCTCAGCAAAGTGCGTCCACACGTATACAGTGTAAGTCCAGGCGGCGGCTTATGGGACCAACTGTTATGCGAAGACAGCGCCTCCGTTTTGATCGTGGCGATCGCCTTTCCGCGTTATCCAAGAGCCTTGCTGGATCTCCTCAGACAACTCAGCGAGCGGCGTTTCACCATAGCCGCCCTGACAGACCATCCGGCTTCGCCTGCCTCTGCCTATGCGCAGCATACGCTTGTGGCGCCGGTGACGACAGCCTCGCTGTTTGACTCGTATGCGGCGCCCATTACGCTGCTCAACCTGCTGATTCGCGAAGTGGCAAAACTCTCGCCAGAACGGAGCGAAGAACGCCTGCAGATGCTTGAACAGAGCGATCACATCACAGGCGCCTATTATTCCTGACCGAACTGGAGGTCCTATTCTATGCCAGAATCGCAAACGATTCAATGCGATATCAAACGATTCATGTCTCATTTTACTGAAGTATCACAGATCGGGTCCACCGCTGACGGGGGGGTCAACCGCCCCTTCGGAAGTACAGCAGACCTGCAGTTGCGCGCCTGGCTGACACAGCGGATTGGCGCCGCAGGATTGCAGATCGAAGTGGATGCGATTGGAAATATTTGGGGAATGGCGGCTGGGTCCGTTTCCCTGCCTGCCATCGTCCTTGGTTCGCACCACGATTCCGTGCCGTTTGGCGGCCGGTTTGACGGTCCGCTAGGCGTGTTGGCCGCTCTTGAAGTTGTTCAGACACTCCGGGAAAGCGGTTATCGCAATCGCCGCCCGCTCGGTATTGTGTCATTCACCGCGGAAGAACCGAATCCGTTTGACATCTCCACGATGGGCAGTCGCACTGTGGCAGGCCGGCTCACTGCGGAGCAACTGCTGGCGGCGCATGACGAGAACGACCGTTCCCTGGAGCTTGCGATCGCACAGGCAGGCGGCGATCTGCGCAAACTGTCTGGCGTACGCAAGACAGACCGAGACCTGTTCGCCTTCCTTGAACTGCACATTGAGCAGGGACGCAGGCTCGAATCTGCGGGGATGTCGGCGGGTGTCGTGACAGGCATCTGCGGCATCTATCGCGAACAGGTGTCCGTCATCGGCGAGGCCAACCACGCAGGTACGACGCGTCTCGCAGACCGCCGCGACGCCCTGTTGGCAGGCTCAGAACTGGCGCTCGGTGTGGAGCGGCTGTTGCTGGACAGACCTGAAGAAGAGTTGATCGCCACCGTGGGCCGCTTTTCGATTGCGCCGAACGCCCCCAATATCATCCCTGGCCAGTGTGATTTCACGGTCGAAATCAGGGGTGCTTCAAGCAGCGCCATACACAGCCTCGCAGCAGCGTTTGGCGCCATTGCAAAACAGATTGGCGCGGCGCGCGGCGTTCAGATTGCGCGCAAAGTGCTCCTTGATCAGGCGCCCGAAGCCATGGATGACACGGTGGTGGACACGTTGCGGTCGGCGGCGGCGACTCTGCAGATCCCCTGCCGCGACCTGTACAGCATGGCCGGACACGACGCCACTCACATCGCCAGTTTCACAAAGGCGGGCATGCTGTTTGTACCCAGTATCGGTGGAAGGAGTCACTGCAAGGAAGAAGAGACGCGCATGGACGACATCGCGAGCGCGCTTGCAATACTGCTTGAAACAACACTGCAACTGGACCGCATAGACCTTCACGGCGAAAGGACGGAACGGCAATCATGACAGTGGAATTGTATGAACCTGACTTGACGGTGATCGACGATGTGTTTGAACAGGGTCTTTCCGTCGCGGTGGAGGACGGCGACATTATCGCTGTGGGTCCGCGCGCCGACATGAAACAGCGTTTCCCTGACGCCGCAGCGGTGGACTGGTCCGGAATGGCGCTTTTGCCCGGCACGGTGAACGCACACAACCACTCGTTTCAGAGCCTCCTGCGCGGCATCGCCGCCGATGAACCATTTCTGGTCTGGCGAGACCAGGCGCTCTATCGCTACACCCCCCTGCTCGATGCGGATACGCTCTACGCGGGCGCGCTGCTCGCGTTTGGCGAGATGCTGCAGTACGGCGTGACAACCGTCGCCGATTTCTTTTACGTGCACGGCGACGGCACAGAA
>JAKADD010000372.1 GCA_021820825.1 Bacillota bacterium | reverse complement strand
TGCCTTTGCGTATTCGACAAATTCCGGCCGCATCGCTTCCCCGAAGGAAACTGCCTTGGCGGCGATGACATGCATGAGCGGTCCGCCCTGCACGCCGGGAAACACCGCTTTGTCAATCGCCTTTGCCAATTCTTCTTTACAGAGAATCATGCCGCCGCGTGGACCGCGCAATGTTTTGTGGGTGGTTGTCGTCACGATATGCGCATGAGGCACCGGGCTTGAGTGTACGCCAGCGGCGACCAGACCGGCGATATGCGCCATGTCGACCAGAAGATAGGCCCCCACTTCATCCGCGATGGCGCGCAACCGGGGAAAATCAAATTCTCTCGGATAGGCGCTGGCGCCTGCGACAATCATCTTGGGCCGGTGTTCTCTTGCCAGTCGCTCGATCTCCTCGTACTGGATCAGATGTGTCGTTTCATCGACGCCATAGGGAACGAAATTGAACAACTGACCAGAAAAATTGACTGGGCTGCCATGCGTGAGGTGCCCGCCGTGCGCCAAATTCATGCCGAGGACCGTATCGCCCGGCTTTAAGAGCGCAAGATAGGCGGCCATGTTGGCCTGGGCTCCCGAGTGCGGCTGAACATTGGCGTGTTCCGCTTCAAACAGTTTTTTTGCCCGTTCAATCGCAATCGTTTCCACGACATCCACATGCTCGCATCCGCCATAGTAGCGCTTGCCCGGATACCCTTCGGCATATTTGTTTGTCAGGACAGTGCCGAGGGCGTCCAGTACTGCGCGACTGACAAAGTTTTCTGATGCGATCAGTTCTATTTTCGTGTTTTGCCGCACTCGTTCGGCGTCCAGGGCCTCAGCGATAGCTGAGTCGATCAAATGTAAGTGACTCAACAAAAATCCCCCAATCCAATATCTTGATAAAAGGCGCGTTCGCCGCCGATCAACTTGGGTCTGGTGCGCGCAGCCGTGACATGCGCAGAGCCTATCTGCAGGATGCGCAACCGGACAGGCACTGCGACCCGCCGCAAATGCATGCCTATAAAGGTATCCCCGATGTCGATGCCCGCAGCGGCGGACACCTGTTCTACCAATACGGCGTCGCCCAGCGTCCTGTACGCCACTGCGGCGACTGCGCCGCCCGCTTGCGGCATCGGAACGGCTGCCACTTCCTCAAGACGGTGCTCGCGCAGGGTGCGGCGCTCTGTGACCAGCGCCCGGTTCAGATGTTCGCAGCACTGAAAGCAGATGTGACACGAGACATGATCGCGTGCGCGCAGCGCCCCAGTCACGACCGCTCTCGCGACTGCAAGCGACCCGGCTGTGCCGATCCGGAATCCGCGGATCTCACTGCTGCTGGCGCCCACCACAAGTATCTGGTCGCTTTGCAGGCCAGCCGTTTCGATCAGTTCCGTCAATGCGGCAAACACCGACTGCTCGATCTGCTCGATCTGCTCGCCGTCCTGATCCTGATCTGTCATGATCGTAATTCCTTTTTTTCTGCAAGTTCCTGGACATGCTGTTCAATCCGCCGGATTTTTTCCAGCCGACGTTCATGCCTGCCGCCCGTAAAGGAGGTGGTCAGCCAGATGCGCGCAATCGTTTCTGCCGCATCGGGATCAATCACGCGCCCCCCCATGGTCAGGATGTTGCTGTCGTTGTGTTCGCGCGTTGCCTGCGCAGAAAACACATCATGAACTGTGGCCGCGCGGATGCCCGGCACTTTATTGGCGACGATGCACATCCCAAGACCGGTCCCGCACAGCAGGACGCCGCGATCGAATTCGCCGCTCGCCACGCGCAACGCCACAGCTTCGGCATAATCTGGATAATCGACCGGATCTTCTGAAGCGCAGCCAAAATCAGACCATTCGAAGCCCATGTCCTGGAGTCGCGCGAGAAGCTGTCGCTTGAGTTCATAGCCGCCATGATCGGATGCTATGGCAATCCGCATATGATATGCACCTCACTGTTCACCCTATTGTAGTTGACTGATCTGGACTTGCCAAGTTATACCCGCCAGCGCTCCAGAAGTCGTCTGCAGGCTGTTTCAATCTGAACGGCGGTGAGTTCGTACAGCTCCTCATCGCCTCCAAACGGATCAGCGATATCAACCCCAGAAGAGGGTTTCACAAGAGCGCCGTTCTCGTCGCTTGCGCTTTCTGGCAGCGGCGGGAGAGACGAGACGTATTCCAGAAGAGTGTGGATGCGACCGCTCGCCTCCGGATAACGCGCGCTGAGAGTATCCTTATGAGCTGCGGACATTGTGAGGATCAGGTCTGCGTTCGCGATGCGATCCGCAGTGGCGCGCGTCGCCTGATGCCGCGCGCCATGCTCTATGCCGCGCCGGTTCAGCGCCGACTCGGCCGCAGGGGAAATCGCCGCTCCTGGCAACGCGGCCACGCCGGCAGACGAAACGCTGATCTGATCGGACAGATTGTATTCTTTTGCGAGTCGCAACGTGATGTATTCAGCCATCGGCGACCGACACGTATTGCCAGTACACACAAACAGTATTCGTATCATGGATGATCGCCTGCCATCACCAAAAAAACTTCACTCCCAACACAGCCAGCACTGCACCGCCCGCCAATTGACCGTAGCGGCCGAGAACCTGATTAACCCTGCGGCCGATATAGAGCCCTGTAATTGCCAGTATACCGCTCTGCACGCCAAAAATCAGGGCTGACACAAAAGGGTTCACTTTCAGTGTACCCAATGTCAACCCGACTGACAACGCGTCAATACTGACGCCAAGGGCAAACACAAATAACTGTGGAAAGGCGGCGGCGGTCGGCGGCGTAATCGCCTTGGGACTGTATTCGATTGCCTCGACGAACATTTTGGAACCCAAAAACATCATCACAATGGCGGCCAGTTTCTGTACGATCGAACCAAAGTGGAAGAACAGCACGTCTCCAATCAGCATGCCTGCGAGAGGAAGCACCACGTGCAGCAGACTGATCACCGCAGAAAGCCGCGCAACGTCTCGCCAGCGAAGCCCCTGCGCGCCGAGTCCGATGCCCAGAGAAAATGCGTCCATCCCGAGGGCGACGCCAATCATCATGATCGTTCCCAACCTGATGACACCATCTGCGTGCACCAGATCCCCACCTTTCGCAACCACCGAGTACATGTGTATGCGAAGATGGAAACGATCATGAGACAGGCCCCTATTTC
>JAKADD010000371.1 GCA_021820825.1 Bacillota bacterium | reverse complement strand
GACGTATCTCTTCCGATCTTGACAGTCGTTCATTGGTCTCCCGCAGGGTCTCGTTAAAGGTATTCAACACCTCCGTACGCGCCTGGATGCGCGACTCCAGCGTCTCATACAGGTAGGCATTTTCAATTGAAACCGCCGCCTGTGCGCCGATCATGGTAACCAGCCGCAACTGCGCCTGCGAAAACAGATCGGGGATGGATGTGTGCTCCAGATAGACAATGCCAATCAGCGCCATCTGTCGCAAGATCGGCACACACATGATGGAAATGGGCTGGCGGTCGGCGAAGGAACTGTCGCCCGCAAAGCGCGCGTCGCGCCGGACATCCGGCGCCACCACGGGCTCTAACGTGCGCCGGACATAGTACACGATGCTCTTTGGCACTTCCGAAAAGGACTCCAGCGGAATTTCTCCTCGGAACAGCGATATCGACTCTTCAGATTCCCTCCCTTCAGCCTCCATGTAAAGGGATTCCCCTCTCTCAAGCACAACCATGCCACGTTCCGCACCCGTGTGCAGAACCATGTTGCGAATCAGTTTTCGCAGCAGTTTATCGAGTGTCACTTCTTCAGAAAGCGAACGGGTCACATCAAGGACAAGATCGGTGTCGATCATGCGGGTGAACTCATCCATGCTCAGCGCAACGGCAGTTTCTGCCACCGTTTCAGGAGGCTTAGAGTCCAGAACTGGAACCAGCGATTGCATTTGCTCCACTTTTGCCGTGCACCCCCATGACCCATAGGCCGCAATCGCCCGTTCTGCATAGACGTCAACCAACAGCGTTCTGTCCGTCTCCATACACAGCAAGGCGGCGCGTTCATAGGCAATGCCGGCAAAAGGATGGCAGCCCATCCGCTCGGCGGCCGCGCCGGCTCGTTCATAGAGCCGCAGAGACTGCTCCGCGGCGCCGGACAGGCGCAGACGCTCCGCCTGGAGCAACCAGATTTTATGTTGCACCTCACGTCGCGCCGCACGGATACAGCCTCCCAGTTCCCGCTCCGCTCTGCGAATTTGCCGCTGCGCCCTGCGCCTCTTTGCTCCCCGTGCATCCCTGGCGTCAACAGCCGCGAGCAGCCCGACAAGCGTGGTCCATTCCGCCGTATGCATCGTAAACAGTTTCTTCGGATCCAATTTGCGAATTTGGGCAATCGCCGTTTTGCATTCCGCGTAGAATTCAAACAGGTACAGTGCGCGCAACAACACAGTACCTGCAGCTTGCGCTGTGGGCGCAACAAGGTACTGCGAGGCCCCCCGCAAATACTCAAGCGGACGACGTCCCAGCAGAACTTCGATCACAGGTCGGTTCATCTCATACAGACCCTGGAGCAACGAGTCCCCAGAACGCTTCGCGATCGGTTCATAGTCTTCGATACGGTCAAGCACCTCTGCAAGCGGCCTTCCGAGAAACCATACGGCAAGATACTGAAAGCCCGCGATGGGACCATGGATCATCAGGTTGTCGGCGCGTTTGGCGTAAGCGGCTGCGTGGTTCAGATACGTCAGGCTGTCTTGCAAGGGTCCGCTTCCCGGATTGACAAACGTCGCAAATGTGAACGCAGCGCCCACCTGTATGGAAGGAATCTTTGACCGATTCGCAACCCGAATTGCCGTCAAGCCAAAAAACCTGGCTGTTTTGAATCGACGCAGCGCCGCAGACCAGATCATCGCGAGGTTATTGAGACTGTGGGAAAATTCGGGGCTCATGCCGTATTGAAAATTGAGACGCATCATCGTAAACCCGATTGTTATGAAGAAGCGTTCATCCACATGATAGGCCGACGGGGCCATCGCCTGAAGGAGTTGCAGTTGCAGTTCCACGGAATGGTTCGACAGCGTACGGCCCTCCAGAATCGACCGCATACTGCGGCCTCTCCAGTGCATCAGCAACTGCGCGATCGACACAGCCAACCCCAGAGAGTGTGTTCCATAAATGGTCAGCCCCAGACGACGAAGTCCGGCCAACGTCAGATCCGCCACATCTTGCCAACGTTCCTGATAGTCAAGCCAGAACATTTTTGTTCTGATCGCCCTGACGAACTGTTCCTCCGTGTTTGCTCTGTCAAGAGTCAAGGCAAGAAAATCCTCGGCCAGTTGAAACCAGCGCACCGCGTAATAGCAACGGGACAACTCAAAGTGCAGCGTCCACTGCAAATCGTGCATCTGCGCCCAATCATCGGGTGTAAGCGCGGCAATCCCCATCGAAAAATACGTGATGGCCTGTTCGTGATCCAAAGCCTCTTTCACCAGCAAGCCCGCCTGAAAAGCAGAGCGCGCAAAAAATTCCCGTTCTTCCTCAGCACGCCTTCCGAAACTCAGATGGTACACCACCCGAAATATCGATAAAGCATCGCTGTCTTTTGCGTCGTTAGCAAGCATGGCAATCTGATCGTGCATCTCCAGGCGCTGTCCGCCTGATATGGACTCGTAAAATGCAGCCCGCACTTCATCATGTGAAAACAGGATGCGTTCCGTCTCTTCTTCCAGAACCACAAACCCCCACTGCACGGCTGGCGCAATGCGGATTGGCAGTTCCTCGCGAGAGACGCCGCTGAGCTTGGTGATGCGGGTAACAGTGCAGTCTGGGCCCAGACAGGAACACCATTTCAGTAAACTGCGCGTGTTTTCTGACAGTATCGACATCTGTTCGCGCAAAAGTTGCAAGATGTTGCGGTTCACGGGGATCTGCTCAATTTCTTCGAACTGGATCTGCCACATCCCCCGTTTCGAGTCAAAATGCAGCCAGCGACGCGCGATCAGATCCAGCAGAAACTGGCGGACAAATAGCGGATTGCCGACCGTGCGCGCATGAATCATCTGACTAAGCCTGAGCAACTGCACCGATTTTATCGATGCGGTCTGCAACGTGTCAGAAAGCATGCGCACGATGTTGTCGGCAGTCAGAGGCTGGAGTTCGATGCGGTTACACACAGTGAACAGTCGCTCCGAATAGTCCGGATACTGGCTCCTTGTGGCCAGCAGGAACATCACACCGGGGATGGACTCCCCCGAAACAAGAGCGGTTAACAGTTCCACCGTATTGCTGTCCGCCCAGTGCAAATCATCCAGGCACATCAGCACCGGACGTTCGGCGGCAAATTCCTGTAACACAGAGCGTAACGCCACTAACACATTGTCCTTCATGTTGT
>JAKADD010000370.1 GCA_021820825.1 Bacillota bacterium | reverse complement strand
ATCTGTGCCGCTGTTCCTCAGATCAATCTCCAGCAACTGCAAAAATCCCCGAATCGATGTGAGCGGATTCCGGATCTCGTGTGCAATGCCCGCGGCGATTTTCCCCGCTGTCGCCAGTTTGTCATTCCGCACAATCTGCGCTTCAACCGTGGGCAGGTTATCAATCTCGCGACAGACAAACAGACAACCTTCCGAATGCTCCCCGATCATGATGACTTTTGCGTCCACGAGCAAATGAACAAGCTGATAGGATCTTTCAAAATGCACGAGACGTGACTGGTAGTCTTCCTGATCAGCAAGCGTTTTTTCAAACAGGGCGAGCATGGGAGGAAAAGCGCCCAACACGGTCTGCAGGAATTGTCCGCAGTGTGCGTCCGGAATGCCCATGATTTTGGCGAACGCCGGATTATATTGAATGATCAAACGTTTTTCCTCAATATAAACGAAGGCAATCGGTATAATATCCATGATAAAACGGATCGCTCGATCGGCTGCAATAAGTTCCCCTGTCTCCCGAGTTGTATCCAGTCCGAGAACTTCCAGTAGCCGTGCAGGGATCTCTGGTTGAGGCTTGGCCATTCCCAAAGCCCCCTTGAGGTAATATAAGTTGGCGAAACTCTCAGCGCCACCTGGTCAGGCGGATCTGCGGCGCCCGTCCGACATCCCTTAGTGCTGCTTCCGTCAAGACCTGACACAGTTCGGGAGCGAACGTCGCGCAGGACCCAACCAGATGCACGCTGAGACTGCCGCCAAAATACAAAATGGCGGAGAGAGTGGGATTCGAACCCACGAGCCCTGTAAAGGACTACTCGCTTTCGAGGCGAGCTCCTTCGACCACTCGGACATCTCTCCGCAAGTCGTCGCGTCAACGAACTGCAAGTTTTGAACGCACTGTCAGCGTTGTTCGCGAAAGAAATCCTTAAGCATCATACCACACTTCGGCGCTAAAATACCAGTCGTGACAATCGGATAGTGATTGAGACCTTTGACTCCATACGCATCGAACAGCGATTCAAGAGCTCCCCCTTTAGGATTTTTTGCGCCATAGACAACACGGGAAATACGGCTGAGTTGAATGGCTCCCGCACACATCAGGCATGGTTCAACACTGACGTACAGCGCACAGCCAGTGAGACGCCAGTCGCCCCTAGTTTGTCCCGCCTCCCGGATTGCCATAATTTCAGCATGCGCTGTGGCGTCGTTCGCTGTCTCGCGCATATTATACCCCGCTCCGATCACACAGCCATCCTCCGAGACAACAATGGCGCCAATTGGAACCTCACCCAGATCCTGAGCCAACAGCGCCTGCTGCAACGCAAGCTCCATATAGGTCTCATGCAACTCAGTCAGCGGCCCGCTCCTCCTCCTTCACCACATCACCATTATGCACACATTCGCCTATTCCAGAATAGCATGGATACGAACTGGACGCACGGCGCACGGAATTTACCAAGGAGGAATCTGGATGTGCGGCATTACAGGATACATCGACTGGCAGCGCGGCGCCCTTCATGCGCCTGATGTGATTGGCAAAATGACGGAGACGCTGGCATGCCGAGGACCGGATGCGGATGGAGCCTGGCGCAGCGGACCGATCGCCCTTGGTCACAGACGCCTGATCGTGATTGACCCAGAGGGCGGAACACAGCCCATGACCAGACGATACGGCGAGCGTCAGTGGGCAATCACGTATAATGGCGAACTCTATAACATGGAAGAGGTACAGAGAGATCTGGCGGCGAACGGTCATACTTTTGTGAGCCGCTCTGACACCGAGCTTGTCCTGCTGGCCTATATCCAGTGGGGTACGGCGTGCGTGTCGCGCTTAAACGGCATCTTCGCCTTTGCGATCTGGGACGAGCGCGAAGAAACATTGTTTCTGGCGCGGGACAGGCTCGGCGTGAAACCCTTGTTCTATACGCAGAGAGACAGCCTATTTGCATTCGGATCAGAACTGAAGTCAATTCTCGCTCACCCGGAAATCCCTGCTGAGGCAGATCGGTATGGCCTGGCGGAACTGTTGCTCATTGGGCCGGCCCGCTCTCCGGGACACGCCGTGTTTGCCGGTATACAGGAACTGCGCCCAGGCTGCTCCATGCTGGTCTCTCGTTCGCGCACCGACATATCTCAATACTGGGAACTCACGAGTCAACCGCACGAGGATTCGCTTGATGTCACGGCAGAAAAGGTGCACTATCTGTTACAGGATGCTGTAAGCAGACAGCTGGTGTCCGATATGCCAGTGGTCACCTTTCTCTCGGGGGGACTTGATTCGAGTGCGGTCAGTGCATTTGCGGCGGCCGCCCTGCAGGAAGCGGGCCGCGGACCTCTGCACACGTACTCGATTGATTTCGCCAATATGGAGCAATTTTTTGAAGCCAATGCGTTCCAGACTGGGCGCGACGCTCCCTGGGCAAAAAAAGTCTCTGACTATCTGGGGTCCGTTCATCATGAAATCATTTTCGACACTCCTGAACTGCTGGCCCACTTAACCCGACCACTCAGCGCGCGTGATCTCCCTGGAATGGCGGATATCGACGTTTCTCTGTATCTCTTTTGCAAAGAAATCAAACAGAATGCGACGGTGGCCCTATCCGGAGAGGCGGCGGATGAAGTGTTCGGCGGATATCCATGGTTTCATCGCGATGACGCTCTGCGGGCGAACACCTTCCCCTGGTCAATGCAACTACAGGAACGCGCAAAACTGCTGTCCAGCGATTTTATGAGTGTCATGAACCCAGAACAATACGTGGCGGATCGCTACCAGGAAGCCTTGGCGGAGGTGCCAAAACTGCCTGGAGAAGACGCGCGCGACGCCCGCATGCGAGAAATTTCATACTTGAATCTGACCCGCTTTCTGCCCACCCTGCTGGAGCGGAAAGATCGCATGAGCATGGCCGCTGGACTGGAGGTGCGCGTTCCCTTTTGTGATCATCGCCTTGTCGAGTACGTCTGGAATATCCCATGGAGCATCAAAAGTTTCGATGGTACGGCGAAGGCGATCCTGCGCAAAGCCATTGCGGGTTTGTTGCCAGACGATGTGGTCTATCGCCGCAAGAGTCCGTATCCGTCAACGCCCAATCCAGCCTATCTTCATGGCGTCCGGGCCATGCTTGACGAAATCGTGAGCGACCGCTCTTCGCCGCTGCTCGCGCTCATTGACGAACAGGCGCTGCG
>JAKADD010000369.1 GCA_021820825.1 Bacillota bacterium | reverse complement strand
AGCGCAACAGGATGCATACGAAATCGTGGTCACATGCTCTCCCGTCTATGAATGCGCGTTAGGCGTTGCGGCTTACACCTGGCCGGCGATGGTGGACAAACTGGAGAGAACTCCGGAGCAGTGGCAAACGATGATTGCCACTGCGTCATCACAGACAAGAGAGGAGGTCGATCTTGCGGGCAAGGTCCATACCTGGCGCAGTTTGCTGTTTTTGGCCCATCGCTGCCCTGATTTGTCCACTATTTCACTGACCGATCACGTATCCTATTTCAGTGAGTGGATGTCCACGTTAGGAACGGCTATTTCTGCGCTGGCTGCGCCGTATTTGGGGGAACGGAACAAAGAGAGACTTGAAGCGGCTTTGGCAGGCGACGGGAAAGCACGAACGGAGCTGTTGCGAGACTTCCGGGAAGATCCGCTGGTTCTTCCCAATTTGCAATATCTGCTTGCCGCTTCGCCCGAGCAGATCGGGCTGCATTTTCGCCGACTCTTGCTCGGGTGGTATGAAGCAATGCCGCACAGGGAAGCAGTGCTGGAGTCCCTGGAGTCTGATCGAGAGGCTGTACAACAACTTGTCTCCACAATGTCTCCCGCCGAACTTGTGCGACGCGCCACAAACGGAACCGAACTGCAACCAGAACCGATGATCCGGCGGATTTGGCTGGCGCCGCAGATCTCCTATCGACCGTTTACCATTTTCAATCGAATGCCGGAGACCGGCATCTATTACTATCCTGTCGCCGACGAACGGATGCCCGGTCAACGCGAGCATCAGTCAGCGCTTCAGGTGGCAAACCTTCACAAGGCGGTCGGGGATGTACATCGGGTGAGGATTCTGCAGTTGCTCCACCGCTCGCCGCGGTCGGTGACGGAACTCGGTCAGTTGCTCGATTTGGCGAAATCGACCGCCCATCACCATTTGCTGCTGCTTCGCAGCGCAGGATTGGTGCGGATGGAGAATGGTGTATACAAGTTGGAAGCAAAGAACGTCGGGCGATTGGGACCGCGTTTGGCGGAGTACGTCGGGTTGGAAGGTGAATGGTCATGATATGCGGGGCAGCTCCGTATCGAAGAAAACTCCTCCTGTCATATCCGGAGTTTTGGCTTTGGTTCATCGGCGAAACAGTATCGTCCTTGGGAACCAATGTGTCCGTGATTGTGATTCCATGGCTGGTTCTTGTGATCACGCACTCAGCCCTGCAATCCAGCCTGACCATCGCCCTCGAATTTGTGCCGTATCTATTCTTTTCTGGCGTAGTGGGAGCAATGGCTGACAGATGGAACAGAAAAAGTCTGCTGATCTGGACAAATGTTCTTCGCGCCCTGATTTTGTTCAGCCTGCCATTGTTGTACGCGGCACACCACTTGAGCATGATGGATATTTACGCCGCATCATTTTTGAACGCCGCGATTTCTGTCTGGTTCAACGCAGCAAAATCGTCGGTTCTTCCGAGACTGCTGCCGTCCGATGCCATTCATCAGGGTAACAGCCTCATGCAATTGGGGAACGCCGTTGCAGCGATGGTCGGCCCCTCGCTTGGTGGAGCGCTGATGGCCGTGCTGCCCGTGGCATGGGCGTTGTCGTTCGACGCACTATCGTATCTGATCGCGGGCCTGCTTGTCTGGTTTATCACGACACCGCTGCAGGCGGCTCGCAACAGCCGTGATACGCGGCCTGATCGCTCGCTGGTTGGCTTGCGTTATCTGCTTTGCGATCCCATGCTCCGCAGCAGTGCGTTCATCATGTCGATTTCGAACTTCGCAAATTTTGCTTCATTTTCGATTCTCGTTTTTTACAGTCGGGATGTGCTTCATTTATCTGCAGGGTGGACGGCCGTCATTCTGGGGGCATTCGGCATGGGGCTGTTTGTTGGCTCGGTTGGCAGTTCCATGGTGAGTGGCCGCTTACAAAGCGGAAACGTGATGCTGGCGAGCCGTATTTTGTCCATTGTGCCTTCGCTTCTGTTCGCGACCGTTGCCTCGCCATACGGTCTTGTCAGCGCAGCGGGCTTGAATGGCGTCTGGATGGTGCTGTGGAATGTGCAATCGGCGTCATTTCGCCAGTTGCATGTGCCAGACGTTATCCGGGGTCGGGTGACCAGTGTACACTCGATGCTGGCATGGATCATGATTCCTGTTGGAGCGATGGTCGGCGGGTTCCTGGCGCAGCGTTTCGGATGCATCGCTGTGTTTGGCATGGCTGTCAGTTTGCAGGGATTGAATTTGATCCTGATGTGGCGCAGCCCTTTAAGAAGATTGGGGGTCAAGGCGGCCCTGCCCGAGGGTATCGGCATGCGAATGTGATGAGGGAGCCAAAGGAAACGGCGGGGTAAACAATCTCTCTGCGCCGACATGTGTTGCACCCCTTTCGACGTGCTGATTTTGCCCGTATAATGGTGATCAGGACAGAGTGAGAAATCGCTGTCGGCGGTGCCAGCGCGCGAGAATTGCCAAACCAATCGGAAAGTGTCGTGTCTGCAATGAACCCGAAGAACGAATCTGTCACAGTGAATTCGTTAAACCCTTCCGCGTCGGATCTCGCGTTTATTCAGGATGTGCACACGAAATTCAACGGACAGTGTCAGAACTGCGGTCAATGTATGGATAAGCGTCTGGCGCGCTATCGCAGGGTGGATCCCGATCGCCCCCGTACGGGGGATAACGCGACACTGGTCTGCCCGGATTGCTATCGCGGTCATCCAAACCCGGCGTTGGATGGTTTTCTGGCACAGGATGCCATCATCGCCAAGGTTGCTGCGGCGGCCGGATGGGATGAGCCTGCCGCAGCCGAATGGCTGTCGAATTTCGCCAGGAGTTACGCGCTGGTGATGATGAATTCTCGTGGGTTCAGGCGCTACTGGTCCTGGAAGCGTGATGAGCCGTTTCGGATTGTGGACGTTCTGGACGGTCAGATCATGCGAGTCAGCAGACGCAGCAAGCTGGAATCGCTGGCGACGCATGGCTGATGCGTGCGCCTGATTGCAAGATTGCGCAAAAGGCGTATACTGAACGTGATAACAGTGGGAATGAATAGGGAAAGGTGGTGTCTCGTCGACGCCATGGATACTTCGTTTGGATTCTGAGCGCCTGTGACAAAGAGGACGCAGAATGCAGACGCTGCCATATGGGCGGCGGGCGCGCACAGCTTTGCTTGCGCATGCCTGAAAGCACTCATGGAA
>JAKADD010000012.1 GCA_021820825.1 Bacillota bacterium | reverse complement strand
AACTGACACAGCAGTTGGATAGCGCCATCGCTGCACGGATCAACAGCACGGTGCCGACATTCCTGCAACACACTTGGCATAAAGCCAAAGCGAAGTAACAGTTTCATCACAAGCAACTCTCATCACAAGCAACTCTCATCACAAGCAATTCCCGCCACAGGCAACTTCCACCACAAGCAACAGTTGCCCGACAGAAACGGCGTGCGTCTGAGCGAGCGAAGTTCGCTCAGACGCACGCCTCTATATCGTGATGAGGGCCCGCACGGACCGCCAATTTCACGATTGAATGTCTCACAATTGAATGGGTTAAGGCAGTACGACGAGCGTTCCCACCATTGGGCCGTGTTGCTGAAGCGTACGGTGAAGTTCGCAGACAATTGGAAAATACCCCGCATGGGTCGCGTGAAAGCGCACTGTCTTGATTTCGCCTCTGACAACAGACGTCTTGACGCCGTAAGCGGCAATCGTGATGGGATGCACTGGTCCTTTCACGCCATAAAAATGCAGCACAACATCATCGCCGCGATTGACCACAATCAGACCAGGATCAAAGCGATAGACTGCAATCTCGGGATGTCCTTTTGGAGCAGATTTGATTTCATTCGTTACGATCGTATATTCCACAGTCGGCGCCACGGAGGCTGCCTGATGTGGCCGGGGCAACGCCTCCGCCTGTTTCATGCGCGGCATTGCGGCAGCAGTCGCAGCAGTCTGCAGCGACAGACCGAGGAAGACTGCAATACCTGTAAGCGCCGACAGACGCAGCATTTTTTTCTCGAATTCAGACCATTTTTTCTTTTGATCAAACCATTTTTCCTTCTGCCCAAACCATTTCTTCGTATTGACCACGTCTTTGCCCACTGTCATGACCCCGCTCTCTACGGTCTACGCGTATATCCAGGCGTACACTGGCAATATGACCCTCATTCCGGATAAGTATGCACAGAACCATTGACAAACGCACGCGTTTTTGCGCACTTCACACACTTTGGCGCACTTATGAATACTTCGGCATTGCGGTCGCCGCCGTCTGCCTCTGTTCCTACTCCGCACCGTCGCCAGAATATGTTGTACAATTAGGTTTGGCGCAGGCTTGGCAACTGTTGACCACTGAGGTGATGGAATGAACCGTCTGTTTCTGTACATCCGGACAAAACAGCGCATTGGTTGGCCCGATGTACTGGTCACGATCATCATCGTGGGAGTGCTCTACGCCATTCTCGACATGGGAAGGGGCATGGTGTTGCCGCTGTCCCCAAAAAACCAGCCAGTCATTAACCTGAACCCCATCTATCTGCCCTACTATGCCGGACAGTCGCTCATGCGCATGTTCATTGCCTATGCGCTGTCTCTTGCGTTCGCTCTCGTGTACGGCCGCATCGCCGCTTATCACAAATTTGCAGAGCGCATCATGATTCCTGCGCTCGACATCCTGCAATCCGTTCCTGTCCTGGGCTTTCTGTCGATTACCGTGACCGGTTTTCTCGCGCTGTTCCCTGGCAACCTTTTTGGCGCAGAATGCGCCTGTATCTTTGCTATCTTCACAAGTCAGGCATGGAACATGACTTTCAGCTTCTACCACTCGCTGACCACAATGCCAAACGATCTCAAAGAAGCCGCAGCCATCTATCGATTGCGGCCCTGGGCGCGTTTCGTCACACTGGAAGTTCCTTTCAGCATGATCGGTCTTGTATGGAACAGCATGATGTCATTCGGCGGCGCCTGGTTCTTCCTCGCCGCCTCAGAATCCATCACCGTGCTCCACAAAAACATACAGTTGCCGGGCATCGGATCCTATATGTCCAGAGCGTATATTGAGGGCAATGTGCCAGCGATGCTGTACAGCATCGCGACCATGATCGTTGTGATCGTGACTGTCGATCAATTTGTATGGCGACCGATCGTCGCATGGTCGCAAAAATACAAACTGGACGTCAGCAACTCGGAAAACGAACCAACATCCTGGTTTTTACAATTGCTGCGCCGTTCCGAATGGGTGCAATCTACTTTGAGGGCCATTTTCCGACCACTCGGCCAGGTCGCAGCGCAAGTGGGGGCATCGCCTGCCGGAAACTTCCTGCAACGCCCAAAGCGGACTCTGCGACTCCCAAAACGGACTTACTGGATCATTCTTGCGGTTGTTGCGCTCTTTAGCATCCATTTCACGGCGGGGGCTGTTTCGCGAGTTGCGCAACTGGGCTGGCCACAGATCCTGAACGCGTTCCAACTGGGTTTTTACACCTTCTTGCGCGTCATTTCCGCCACTGCCCTGGGCGCTCTCTGGGCCATCCCCGTTGGCGTGGCCATCGGGTTGAACAGCCGTCTGTCCCGCATCGCCCAACCGCTCGTGCAGATCGCCGCCTCCTTCCCCGCCAATATGATATTTCCTTTTGCGACCATGCTCTATGTCGCCTGGCACTTCAACATGAACATAGGTTCCGTGCCGCTCATGATGCTTGGCACACAGTGGTACATCCTGTTCAACGTGATTGCGGGCGCCATGGCGATTCCAGGCGGGTTGCGCGAAGCGTCGTCCATTTTGCGCCTGCGCAGCCTGACCTGGTGGAAGACGCTTGTGCTGCCGGCGATTTTCCCCAATCTGATCACGGGGATGATTACCGCAAGCGGCGGCGCGTGGAACGCAAGCATCGTGGCGGAGGTAACCACATGGAAATCGCATACACTGTCTGCTTCGGGGCTTGGCGCGTATATCGTACATGCTACGACAGACGGCAACTGGTCGCAGATCATTCTCGGCATCGCCGTGATGTCGATCTTTGTCGTAATCCTTAACCGCCTCCTGTGGCGACCGCTGTACAGACTGGCCGAGACCAAATATCATCTGGATTGACCGCACTGTCGCATAAAGAAAGGAGGCGTTCGTCCTGACTGCCAGCACATTGATCGAGGTCAAGAACCTTTCCAAGGTTTTCCCCGGAGCAAACGGCGCCCAGTTTCATGTTCTGAGCGACATTGATCTGCGCGTTGCGGAAGGTGATTTCATCGCCCTGCTTGGTCCATCGGGATCCGGCAAAAGCACACTGCTGCGCATTATTGCGGGACTGATTCAACCGACCACTGGTCAGGTTTTATATAGAGGGCAGCCGTTTAGCGGCACCAATCCCGGCGTCAGCATGGTGTTTCAGTCATTCGCGCTCTTCCCTTGGCTAACCGTTCTGGAAAATGTCGAGCTCGGATTGCGATACGCATCCATCAGCCGTACGGAGAAACGGGATAAGGCGATCGCGGCCATTGACATGATCGGACTGGACGGGTTTGAAGGAGCATATCCCAAAGAACTGTCAGGCGGTATGCGCCAACGCGTGGGAATCGGCAGAGCGCTCGTCATGGAGCCGGATATCTTGCTCATGGACGAACCGTTTTCAGCGCTCGATGTCCTGACAGCGGAAAACTTGAAACGCGACATTCTGGAACTGTGGCAAATGGGGAAATTTCCGACCAAAGCAATCGTCCTTGTCACGCATGGCATCGAGGAGGCCGTTTATATGGCCGACCGCGCACTGGTGCTGTCAAGGGACCCGGCGCGTATCGTGAACAACATGCCGATCCCCCTGCCGCACTGGCGCGACCGGAAGTCCGATCCCTTCACCCGCCTTGTAGACGAATTGTATTCGATACTCACGCAAATAAAGGACGCCAAGTCGACCGTGGCGGAAACAAGTGCGCCAACGAACCGCAAGATGACGATCATTCCAGATGTCGCACCGGGCGCCGTGACCGGTTTCATTGAACTGGTGGACGATTTGGGAGGACGGGTGGATCTGTACAAGATTGGCGAGTCGCTGGCCTTTGACCTGGAAGACCTGCTGCCGATCGTGGAGACCTGCCGAATCTTTGAATTTGCAACCGTGTCATCCGGCGACTTTGATCTGACGCCGATCGGCCGGAAACTCGCCGACGCGACTGTACTGGAACGAAAAACCATCTTCCGAGAACAATCGTTGCGCTATGTGCCGTTCATGGAACGCATCCTTTGGGTATTGCAATCGAAGCGCAACAGCCAGATGCCCCGCGAGTTTTTTCTCGAAATTCTGCAAAAAAACCTGGGCCGGGAAGAAGCGGACGCGCAGCTTGACACGCTGATCAGTTGGGGACGCTATGCAGAACTGTTCGCGTACGACGAGGACTCCAAACTGCTCTACCTCGAAGAAACAGAAATCAGCGATGCCGTTCCGGAATGATCTCCTGTCCGCCATTCCTGCAGAGAAGGCATGGCGCCGCTTCGACATGGCGCACATTTCCTGTGCTATAATCAATATAAAACTCTGCAAGGGAGACGCTATACACATGGCATACGATTCGCCGATTTTTTTAGAGATCATCCAGCCTATGCGCGAAGAGCTCACACAGATTGGCTTCCAGGAATTGCGTACGCCCGAGGCGGTTGAGCAGGCGTTTGAGATGAAACCTGGCACAACTCTGATTGTCGTCAATTCAATTTGCGGGTGCGCGGCGGGCATTGCGCGGCCTGCCGTGGCCGAAGCGCTTGCGCAGGGCCCCAGGCCCGATCATCTCGTGACTGTATTTGCCGGCCAGGATGTCGAAGCGACAAAAAAAGCGCGCACCTATTTTACGAACTATCCTCCTTCGTCTCCCTCGATCGGGCTCATGAAAGACGGACAGTTTCTGCACCTGATCGAACGGAGTCAAATTGAAGGACACAGCACCGCCGACGTAACTGCACAACTGGTCGCCGTCATGCAGAAACATTTCCAGCAATAAACCTGGCCACAGGAGGAATCAGCATATGGATTCGCAAGAAATCATCAAGATGACGGAAACATTCGGCGCGCACAACTACCATCCCCTGCCCATCGTGATCGCAAGGGCAGAACGCATCTGGGTGTACGACCCCGCGGGCCGCAAGTATCTGGATATGCTCAGCGCCTACTCGGCAGTGAACCAGGGACATCGCCATCCGCGCATCATCCAGGCCCTGAAGGATCAGGCCGATCGCGTGACACTCACGTCCAGAGCATTTCACAGCGACAATCTGGGCGCCTTTTATAAGCGGGTCTCGGATGTCACCGGCAAAGAGATGGTACTGCCGATGAATACCGGCGCTGAAGCGATTGAAACCGCAGTGAAGGCGGTGCGGCGCTACGCCTATGAGGTGCGCGGCGTGGCTCCTGGGCAAGCCGAGATCATCGTCTGCGAAGGCAACTTTCACGGCCGGACGCTGGCCGCCATTTCCATGTCGTCAAATCCGGAGTATCAACGCGGGTTTGGCCCGCTTGCGCCAGGGTTTCGACTGATCCCCTACGGCGACATCGACGCCCTGAAGGCGACCATTACCGACAACACAGCCGCTTTTCTTGTTGAACCGATCCAGGGTGAAGCAGGGATCATCGTTCCGCCAGAAGGGTACCTCAGACAGGCCTATGAACTCTGCAAAGAACGCGGCGTGCTTTTCGTGGCCGACGAAATCCAGAGTGGATTCGGACGCACGGGTCGGATGTTTGCGTGTGACTGGGAAGATGTACAACCTGATGTCTATGTGCTTGGAAAAGCGCTCGGAGGCGGGGTGATGCCCATCTCGGCCATTGCCGCAAACCGCGATGTGCTTGGCGTTTTCGACCCTGGTTCGCATGGGTCCACCTTCGGCGGCAATCCGCTCGCCTGCGCCTGCGCCATTGCCGCCCTTGATGTCATCGAGGAAGAGGAACTGCCGAAGCGATCGCTGGAACTCGGCCAATACTTTATGGAAAAACTCCGTCAGATCCGCAACCCCGACATCCTTTCCGTCCGGGGCAAGGGACTGTTTGTCGGAGTGGAGCTGACTCATCCTGCCCGCCCCTATTGCGAAGCGCTGATGGAACGCGGTCTCCTGTGCAAGGAAACGCATGAAAACGTGATCCGCTTTGCGCCTCCACTCATCATAACCAGGGACGAACTTGATTTTGCGCTTGGCGAAATCACCCAGGTTCTTGGCGCTCCCGTACGCGCATAAGCGTACGCCGTCCTGCCGCCCCGAGAATGCAGGCGGCCTCAGAATAGGCCAGGCCGGATGTTGCGATGCGCCCGAGTCAAGCCACAGTTGTGCCGAACTCGCCCAGGCACACCGTACCATATCCGGCCCTTTCCGGCAGAAAGGCGCCCCTTACAAATCTGCGCTAGATCCGGCAAACGTTTGCTGCCCAAACTGAAACATCACACATTTCCAGCCAATCGAGGCTGTCGCAAAAACGACACAAAACACCATGACATTTGTCGTAAACTATGATACGATGACGACTGGTTCTGAAACAGATCGAATACACACTATGCTAGAGAAACCAGGTGTTTAAAAGGTGCCGGATCGCAGGTACAGTTCACCCTCTGACAGTGATTCTCCGCCTGCAGACGCATCACAAAGCGTTCAGCAAATGGCTGTATTGCGTCGTCTCATGGAAGGCCTTTTCAAACAAAATTGCAGTCTCCACGATCCTTTGATGATCAGTCTGTCAGCACAACTGGATGAACTGGTCGTCCGCGAGATGCGCAAGCACTCCCAGGCAATCAGGTCACACCGCTGACTGCGCGCCGTCCAACCGGGAGGAATTCGACATGAAAAAAGCGCTCTCCATGCTCATTGCGCTTGTTCTCCTAGTCGTGGTGTCCAGTGCCCTCTATGTTCAGTCCATATGGAATCCTCATATACCAGCGCTGCTCGTGGCGCGGGTAAAGCACATAGCCGCTGCGCACGGCGGCTATGTGCCGCTTAACCGCATTCCAAGCTTTCTCCAGCTGGCGCTGATCGCGACCGAAGACCGTAGCTTCTACCACAATAGCGGAATCGACTTCGAAGGAATCGCACGCGCTTTTCTGGTCGATATTACGCATGGCAAACCGCTTCAGGGCGGCAGCACAATTACGGAACAATTGGTAAAAGACATATTTCTGTCGAGTGAGAAAACCATACCGCGCAAACTTAAACAGGTTGCGCTCGCAATCATGCTCAGCCGATCCATGTCCAAAAACGAAGTGCTGTCTTTATATCTGAACGAAGTCTACCTCGGACAGGGAGTCTATGGTGTCGGGCAGGCCGCAAAAACGTACTTTGGCCGTCCAGTCTGGAAACTTTCGCCCGCGCAGTGCGCAATCCTGGCAGGATTGCCGCAAGCGCCCAGTCTCTACGACCCAATGACCGATCCTCGTCTGGCGCACATTCGTCAGGCAGAAGTGCTTCAGGGAATGGTCTCCGTCGGTTACATAACACAGCAGCAGGCACAGGCAATCAGCCGGCAACCGCTCGGGGTGGTGTGACCGTTACATCCGCCGCCGACTGCGCGTTCCGAGTTGGACGTACCACTGCCCTTCGTCCGCAACGTAAAAACGTATGCCAATCCACTTAAGCGGCGACCAGACTTCCATAATCCGTGTGCGCATCGCAGAAACCCCTCCCGCCTCGACGATAGCATCCGGGTCCGCAAATCGCTGTCGAACGCTGCGCGCTGTCTGCCTTTTGTTTTCGACCAGTCCAGACGTTTTCACAACCTGTACGACACACTTCCCCTCACTGTTGCCCCAATCGCCTGCGCATGCCGTCAATTTAGCTGTATTTATGCAGTTAATATTTCCGCAACTAGCACAAATTTCAGCTAGCCCATGTAAACCGCACATGCTATGGTGAGAGAAACCGTTCCCCCTGATTCTGTTTCAAATGGAGCGGACAGCACCGAGGAGGTACTATGGCAAAAAAACGCACTGCAATCATGACAGGCCTTGCCGCCATGTTTCTCAGTTCATTGTTGCTTGGCAAACCGGCCTTTGCCGCGCAACTGTATACAGTGCAGCAGGGCGACACACTCTGGCTCATCAGCCAGAGGGAGCATGTGACTCTGACCGGGCTTGAAGCCGCAAATCCTGGTTTGCAGGCGAACAATCTGCCAATCGGCAAGCAACTGCAGATTCCGCAACCCGTGGCTGCCGCGTCCAGTACGGTGTCACACCAAACGTATACGGTGCAGCAGGGCGACACCGAATGGCTGATTGCGAAACGTCTGGGAGTGTCTTGGTCCGCCTTGCAAACCGCCAACCCCCAGGTACTCCCGACAAACCTGCAAGCTGGTCAATTACTTCAGATTCCGGAAACCAGTTCATCGCCAACCACAACCGCCGCCGTTCCGGCGAGTGGAGCCAACAATCTGTACTGGCTGACTCGCGTCATCGCGGCTGAAGCCGGCCAACAGCCAATGAATGCAAAAATCGCCGTCGGCGATGTGATTGTCAATCGCATGCACAATCCCTACTACGCACATACGATCCAGGGGGTAATCTTCCAAACCATCAATGGACACGCGCAATTCACATGCGTCGCCAACGGCTGGATCTGGAAGGTGCAGCCGACAGCGCGCGATACAGCTGCGGCCAGCGCTGTTTTAAACGGACAAAATGTGGTTCCGGGCGCCTATGTATTCTACAATCCAGCACAAACGCCAGCCGGCAGTTGGGTGTACACTCAACCCGTGATTGCAACCTACGGCAATCTGACATTCGCACATTAGAACTCCTGCTGTTGTCCAGCGCCAGCAGCAGGATGAAAATAATCTTATAAATTCACGCAACCGGCAGCGGTTGCTCTTTTTATTTATGCGATTTTTGATATAGTTTTCTATAGTATCACTTACATATGGATCATGAATTCGACACAGGCGCAGCCCAGTGCGGCATGCAACACTCGACACCGCAGACTCGCAGACTCTGGGGGAGATGACAGACCATGATCTACAGGCGACTGCTCGCGCCTCGTGCTGTGCCTATTCGTTAGCGGCTGTGGCGCAAGCACGTCCTCCTCCGCCGCGAACGCAACAAAAACACCTCCTGCAGACCATGGCCATGTGCATGCAAAACGCGAGCCGCGACCCAGAAAGACACTGACTGCGCGGCCGCGCGTTCCCCAGTTCACGACGCTGAAAATAAACTCACAGTCGCCTTCTGTCGCCGCGCTGCAGCGGCTGCTTGCTACAGATGTGAGACTGCATAAACGCAATGCGCTTGGCGAACCGTACCGAATCATCGTCAGAGAGAGTATTCCAGAACGGCTGTCACTGTACCGTGGAACCCGACTCGTGCTGAGCAGTCTCTGCAACACTGGCATTGCCGGCGCGCGCACACCGCTGGGATCATTTCCGGTATATCAGAAGTTTGTCTCGCAGACCATGACTGGTGTCAATCCGAATGGCACGATCGTCACAGTCGAATCAGGACCTGCAGTGTGACAAATCACCCAAGTTTATGCTAAGATCACTGTGGTTGTTTAGTGTTGCATGAAAATCCGGTTCAATCGAGACGCCGATCATGCGTCAGGCAAAACAACCCCGGATTTGCATGGCAGGGAGTGACGGTGTTTGCCAAAAGAATATCTGTCGATGTTTATCGATGAAACGCGCGAGCACCTCCAGGTATGGTCGGATGGTCTTATGGAAATGGAGAGAACAGGAGACCGTTCTACCATTGCCAATGTATTCAGGGCAGCCCATACCATTAAAGGCATGGCCATGACCATGGGGTTTTCCCGGATGAGCGATATCACCAGCCACGCAGAGCATTTGCTGGAGGACTTGCGAAAACAGCGCATTGCAGTGTCTCCCGAAGTGATTGGCGCGCTTTTGCACGCCTTGGATACACTTGATACTCTTGTGGACGCAATTGCGGACACCGGGGAAGAACTCGCCCTCCCGCTTGAACAGATACTGCGGGAACTTGCTGGCGCTCTCGCTCCCGAGTCGGCGGCTTCCGCTCCGGGTCAGTCCGCTTCCCCCGCTTCCGCCGAGCCCGAACTCCCTGGTCCTGAGACGATTGCCGTGCTCAAAGCGGTCGTTGCCAGTGGTCAAACCATATATCAGATTCATTTGGGTTTTATAGAAGACTGCCTCATGCCGATGGCCAGATTTGCCCAGTGGCTGCAGCGCATCGACCAAAACGACATTTTATATACGAGTCCTGACGCGAGTATCCTTGAAACCGGGCAATACTCAGGAAACATCATGATCCTGCTCGCATCGACAGAAGATCTGGCGACCGCTTACGGCATTCTGACGGAGATTTCGGAAATCGTTGTCCATTCGATCACAGAATGGACGGACGCGAAACAACCTGACGCACTTCTGCCACTCGCTCCCGCTGAACAAGAAGCGGTACAAACAGACTACGTCCACGCCCACAACGACAGCCGCACGCCAGCTGACAGCATCGGCGGACAACTCCAACGAAAGCAGAGTTCAACCGTACGGGTCGACACCCGCAAGCTGGATCAGCTGATGAGCCTTGTTTCTGAACTTGTCATCGCCAAAACCCGTCTGGAGCGCATTCAATCGGATATTGGCCACACGGTCCTCAGTGAAACTGTCGACCACCTGGGCACACTGTCAAGTCAATTGCAGGAATTGATCATGTCGACGCGTCTGGTTCCGCTGCAGACAGTGTTCAGCCGCTTTCCCCGCATGATGAGAGACACTGCGCAGAAGTTGGGTAAACAGCTTGATTTCATCATTGAAGGCGAAGCAACGGAACTTGATCGCGCCGTTGTCGAAGAAATCGGCGACCCCATTATGCACATGCTGCGCAATGCTCTGGATCATGGACTGGAACTTCCGGAGGAACGGGTCGCACACGGCAAACCTGCACCCGGACGCATTGTGCTGCGCGCATACGCCTCGGGCAATTATGTGTTCGTCGAGGTGGAGGACGACGGAAGCGGCATCAACCTGCAACGGGTTGTCGCCAAGGCTTTGGAACATGGACTGGTGGATCGACACGACACGCTGTCAGAGCAGCAGATGCACCAGCTCCTGTTTGCTCCCGGATTCACGACGACGGAAACGGTGAACGATCTGTCAGGTCGCGGGGTTGGTCTGGACGCGGTCAGGGCCAAGATCGAATCATTGTCTGGCAAAGTCGATATCCATAGCGAAGAGGGCAAAGGTACACTCTTTACCATTCGCCTGCCCATGACGCTCGCCATCATGACGGGCCTGCTGGTGCGCATCGGCGACAATCCCTACCTCATCCCGGTCAACAGCATCGCGGAGACCGGCATTCTGAACACAACGCAAACCGTAAGCGGTCATGAGACTGTCGTCTGGCGCGGACGCATCGTAAGCGTCATCCGCTCACGCCAGGTCTTTGCGGAGAGCGGCCAGGGCCAGGAACGTCATATTGTCTACATGAATCGGGCTGAGCGCGTAACAGGTCTCGTTGTCGACGAACTGCTCAATCAGTCAGAGGTCGTTGTCAAAGCCCTGGACTCCAGGCTCAGATCGATCACCTATTTTTCGGGAGCGACCATACTGGGCGATGGGGAAGTGGCGTTAATCATAGATCCAAACGCGTTTATAGAATGACCGCAGACGAACGTTTCTCCTGACTGGGATGGGCACAATCAAAAAAGGTGGTATTCTCATGGCAAGCATTCGTACGAAACTGCTCATCTCGGCGCTCGCGACAAGCGTTATCTTTGTCGCCACGATCGGTCTTGTCGCCCTGGAATACGGCCGTTCGCAAGCACAGGCGCAAGACATCCTGACAAACGACGATCAGATACTGACCACCATCGAAACGCTGGGCACTCTCGTGCGCTCTGCCGACGGCCAGGGGGCCCGTTTTCTGATGGCGACGGGAACATCGCAGGAGCAGACCTACACGAACGGGTATCAGTCCGATGTGACGGCGATTGCCACCCAGGTTGAAAGCCTGCTGAAGCTGATCAAACAGAGTTCTCCTCAGCAGCGTGCACTCTACAAACATGACTTGACAAGTTTTGAACAAACCTGGTCGTCGTATCTGCTGAACAATTACCAGTGGATGACCATGATCGACACCAGCCAAAAACGCTTACAGGCGCAGGCCGACTTTGTAAAGATTCCGCTGAGCCCGATCACGCGCTCGCTCAACAACTTCACCGCAAATGTCCGCGTCAACCGAACCCGTTCCCAACTGGCGTTCGAAGCCCATGTCAGGAGCGCTCGCCTGATTGCGCTCCTCGGCACCATCATCGCGCTGCTGGTGGCGCTTGCTCTCCAATTGACGCTCTCGGCGCAAATCACGAAAGGCATCCGCCGCGTCGTCGCGCTCGCAAAGGAAATGGCCGGAGGCACGTTCAGCCACTCGTACCAGGATTCTCAGTACAGAGACGAGACTGGGGAACTGCTCACGGCATTTGAACAGATGGAGTTGGCCATGGCGCAGTTGATCAGCGAGATGCAGCATACTGCCAGTGAACTCGCGGGCACGAGTGAAGAAATGAATGCGACCACGGAGGAAGTCGCCTCTGCGGCCAGTCATCTGGCGGAATCAGCCATGCATGTCAGCGAAGCCGCCGACCTGCAAAATTCGCATATCAGCGCCATGGAGGTGATTCTGCAGCAGGTTCTCGCGGCCATCTCCACCGTCGAGACGAGCGCGCACGCCACGGCGCAAGTGGTAACTGAACTCGTCGGCAGGACAACGCAGGGCGACACAGTTGTAAAACACGCCCTGTCGCAGATGAATCTGATCGCAGGCAGCGTGGACAGCAACCAGGTGCGCATCGCGCGACTGGGCACGCGTTCGACCGAGATCGGCGAAATCATCCAGGTGATCGACGATCTCGCGGAACAGACAAACCTGCTGGCCTTGAACGCAGCCATTGAGGCGGCGCGCGCTGGTGAACAGGGGCGCGGGTTCGCCGTCGTCGCCGATGAGGTCCGCAAACTCGCAGAGAAGTCGCGCGCCGCATCCTCCGACATCGCGCGGTTGATCGTGCTCATTCAGCAGGAGACGGCGGCCTCTGTCAAGGCCGCAAACGAAGAGAAGAAACAGGTCGACGGCGGCGCTGCGGCCATGACCGAGGTGGGCGGAATCTTTGCCGTGATCAACTCTTCCGTCAAGGATGTATCGGAACACACAGGCGACGTCTCGCTCTCTGCGACCAACATGGTCCGGCAGGCGACGGCGTTGCGCGAAGCTACGCACGACCTGAACAAGCTGTCCGCTCAGGTAGCGCAAGAGATCATGACCGTTTCCGCCACGGCGCAGGAGCAGACCGCCGCCACTGAAGAGATCGCCGCCGCCGCCGCGACAGTTTCGGAAAATGCGCAGACGCTAAACCAGCAGTCGCAACGCTTTCAAATCTAGCCGGTCGCATGATTGGAGGAGGCTTCCCCTTGAAACTTGTCAAGTTTCGCATCGCACAAGAGTACTTTGCGCTCCCGATCGAAGCAATCCAGTCCATTGAGCGTGTGCCCGCCATCCGGCGCGTGCCGACAGCCCCCGCCCACATCGTCGGCATCGCGAATCTCCGTGGTTCTGTGGTGGCGGTGATCGACATACGGCAACAGCTGGGGGCGCTTCCCGCGCCGCTGGAAGACGACAGCAGGCTGCTGATTGCAAAGGACGCCGCCTACCTCGTCGATGAAGCGCTCGATATCCTTGAGATCGCCGAGACGGATATCGAGTGGCGAAACGTGGAGGGAGAATCCGTCCAGGGCGCATTGCAGGAAAACGGTCACGTTGTAGGCATACTGCGGATGGACGCGCTTGTATAAATAACGACGGCGCAAGGGCCGCGATCAGGCCAGCTCTTCTTCGACGGCGTTGGCAAGAGCCGCGATCAGTCTCTGGTCCGTATTGAGTGACGACGTTCGTTCAAAATGAATGCCCATTCTCTGCGCCCGCTCCGCAGCCTCGATATCCAGATCGTACAGCACCTCCAGGTGATCGGACACAAATCCGACAGGACAACTGAGCACAGCCTTGTATCCATGCGCCGCAAGATCGTCCAGCACCTGCAGGATGTCCGGCCCCAGCCACGGTTCAGCAGTGCGGCCCGCGCTCTGCCAGCCAAACTGCCAGTCCGTCCAGCCGAGACGGTTGGCCAGTTCTCTGCTTGTCTCCAGAAGTTGCGCAGGATACGGATCTCCCTGTACAACAATCCGTTCCGGAAGGCTGTGCGCCGAAAAAACGATCCTGAGGCGTTCCTTTTGCGCATCTGAAAACCGTTCCAGGCCTGCTTGCAGACGTTCTTCCAGCGCATCCAGGAGGGGCGCCTGAAGATGCCACTGCCGCACGAACGACAACTCTGCAATGCCGTGCTTTGCGGCAGCTTCCATAGCCTCCTGGATGTACACGGCAACGCTCATGGATGAATAGTGAGGCGCCAGCACAACGCCCACAGAGCGCGTGACGCCGTCGTTCGCCATCGCTTTCACGACGTCGGCGATAAAAGGCGAGCAGTGCTTCATACCCACGTATACCCTGCACCATGCTTTGTCTGAGGCGCTGCCTGAGGCAGCGCCTGTCCGTTCTTCACGGTGGCGCCGGTTCAACTCCTGTTCAAGGAGACGCGCCTCTGCCTGCGTGATCTCGCTGAGCGGCGAGCACCCGCCAATCGCATCATAGCGGCCCTGCAACTGCGCCAGCAACTCGCTGGTGGGTGGATGTCCGCGCCGTATGTGCGTGTAATACGGTTCGATGCCACTGCGATCAGTCGGCGTTCCATACGCCATCAAGAGGACGCCAAGCGTATCGCTCATGAACTCTTGCCCTCGTTTCGTTCTGCCAGTTTTTGTTCACTGTATTCGTGCACAAATTGGGTCAATCGCTGCAACTGGTCAACCTCAACCATCTTCAGCACCCCATGGCCCAGATTGAAGATGAATCCAGGGTGCTGGATCCCCGCATCGATAATGGCGCGGGCGCGCCGTTCCACTTCTGGCCACGGTCCGAGCAGGACAGCCGGATCCAGATTGCCCTGCAGCGCAATGCCGTTCCCGATTCGCGCGCGCGCGGCGTGTACAGATGTGCGCCAGTCGACGCCGATGACACTGGCGCCGGTTTCCCGCATGAGCGGCAACAGGTCTGCCGTCGTAACGCCGAAGTAAACCAGGGGAACGTCCAGATCCTTTAGACCGGCGAAGATTTTTTGCATGGTCGGCAGTACATATTCCTGGAAATCGCTTGGGGAGAGACTCCCCACCCAACTGTCGAAGATCTGGATGGCCGAAGCGCCAGCGCGAATCTGGGCGCGCATGTACACGATAATCATGTTCGCCAGCCGATCCATGAACTGTTGCCAAGTCTGTGGATCTCGATACATCATGCTTTTGGTCAGAAGATATTCGCGCGACGGGGCGCCCTCTATCAAGTAACTGGCAAGCGTAAACGGACCGCCTGCGAACCCGATCAGGGGAACGGTGAGCTGACTGTGCAACAACCGTATGGTTTCCAAAACATAGGGCAAGTCATGCTCCGGGTCCACTTCGGAAAGCCGCTCCACATCATCCAGCGTACGGACAGGGCGGTGAATCAGCGGTCCACGGTCCGCCTCAATTGTAAAGGGAACCCCCATGGCGCCAACGGGAATCATAATATCGGAAAACAGGATGGCGGCGTCAACCTGCAACTGCTGCACCGGCAGCATGGTCACCTGCGCGCACAGTTCTGGTTGTTCGCAAATCTCGACAAGGCTATAGCGTTCCTTGAGCTTGCGATACGCAGGCTGATAACGGCCTGCCTGTCGCATGTACCACACCGGCAAACGATCTACCGGCTGTCTTTTACAGGCGCGCAGGAAAAGATCATTCTCGATCATCAGACAGCGTCCTCTCTTTGCTGGCGAAATAAGCGGCGAAATCAATCATAGCACAAACAGGCCGAGACTCTGATCCAGACTACTGTATCTGCGCGAAAATCTCATTTTTCGTCCCCAATGCGCCGCATCTGCACCGTCTGCCCCGTCTGCCCCGTCTGCCCCGTCTGCCCCGTCTGCCCCGTCTGCCCCGTCTGCCCCGTCTGCCGTCTGCCGTCTGCCCGGCGGGGAACGTGTGCTGCGCCCCTGCTCAGACACGGCTGCGTCGAACCCGCGACGGGCGCA